>CAVIFU010000008.1:0-43797 GCA_963642145.1 Ruminococcus bicirculans (ex Wegman et al. 2014) | reverse complement strand
TTCGCTTGGTTCTTTGGTTCTTTTTGTTGGATTTTTCCATATAATTCTCTCCTTTCGAAGTTATTTACCATACCATAATTTGTTCATCTAATATGCTGTTAGATGTATTTTTTGCACTCATAATTGTCTCGGGAACAAGACAAATTATCTAAAATCGAGAAGTTTTACTGTTTATTTACACAAAAAAGTTGTAAATTGTGTAATTTATATTGACAAACATACAAAATGTACATTATAATCATTACAAAAATACATCTAACAGCATATTAGATGTACATTTTTTGGGGAGTCAAAACTTCAAAAATCGTCGGTTTTAGCAGGGCTTTTTGCCTTGCTTTTTTGTTCTTTTACCGCGTTTGTCCGCATTTTTACACTCGGTTTTATGTAATGTGTTCGATGTATTTATAGGAAAACGGATGCGCAATCGTAATACCGTTGAATTTAAGTTGTATTTCATAAAAGAATTCCAACGCTTAAAGGACGAAGAACAAAAGCAGCCGGGCTGGTCGGCGAAAAGAGAACTTGCAAAAATAAACTATCATATACATACCGACGCAATTAAAGAAAATCTTATTCCCGCCGAACTTACCGCCGCGCAAACAAGCATTGTATACGCAAGCGAAGCCGATGTTCTGACTATGGCGTTATTCGGCAAAACAGCTCGAGAACTTCGACAGTGCTTAGGGCTTTCAATCCGCCGTCACGCACTTTGTCCTTAACCCGTTCACGCCTACCTAAGCCCATATACAAATAGCTCCTCCATAGTATACTTACAAAAAATATATCGTATCTTCCGCACGATGTCAATAGGGAAAACAAACTTTTTGCTTTTCAGTAAATCCTCAAAGTAAATGCAACAGTGCAATTTAGAGTTGCATTTACTTTGAGAATTTACTCTAAAGAAATTTGCTATTTATTTATTCTTCAAGCTCTTGACTTAGGGGGGCGAGAGTAGTATAATCGGAATAAAAGAGAAAACGCATTCTCTTTTTATCGGGAGGCTTAAATGCAGTATCAAAAAGAGGAGGTCAGATCTCGTATTATCAAGGTCGCCACGGCGGAATTTTATGCCGTTGGTTATGCCGCTACGAGCATGCTTCAGATAAGCACCAAAGCCCGAGTCCCGATAGGTAATTTGTACCGCTATTTCCCATCCAAGTCGGCACTTTTTGACGAGATTGTCGGCGACGCCTACCGAGCCGTTACGGAGTATATCGTGCGCGCTTACGAGGCGGAACGCGCCGTTGCCGAATCCGGAGAAGAATCCGCGTTGACTACGGCGGAACGCATAGCGGTAGCCCTTTCCGGCACGATTGAAGAGTACGAGCAACCCATATATATTCTTGCCAAAAAGAGCGAAGGCTCTAAATATTCCACCTTTACCAAAGAAGTCGCGGAATTGGTACGCGATATGTGCAAAAAAGGTTTGTACGGAGATAATTTGGCTAAATCGGACGAGCTTTTGTGTTCGATAATAGCCGACAATCTGACGTACGGTATAGCACGCGTTTTTTTGGATTGTCCGGCGGAAGAACGCGTTTTGCAGATAAAGAAGTTGTTCGTGTTCTATTTTGATCGAGTCGAGGAAAGGTTGAGATGAAGAATTTTGCAAAAGGAGTAGCAAGGTTTATAGTAAATCAGAAGTTATGGTTGCTCATAACCTTTATTGTGCTGCTCATTGCTTCCGTTGTGGGGATGTTGTTCGTAGACGTAACCTACGATGATTCCGTATATCTGCCGTCCGACAGCAACGTCAGGCAGGGACTGAACGCCATGTACGGCGAGTTCGGCACCTACGGCAACGCAAGCGTCATGCTTTCCGATACGAACATAGAAGAATCCGTCGAGTTTAAGCACAAGATGGAGGAAATTTCGGGCGTCAGAAGCGTTATTTGGCTTGACGATATTTTCCTATCCGACGAGATAGGCGTTATCAAAAACGCACAGTACGACAAAAACGGCAACAAAATCATCTCCGACGGCAAAGCCGTTAAGTTCATAATGCACACCATCAAGCGTTTGGATTACGTCAGCGCCGACGATTTGGAAAAAATCAAAAACGGTGATTTCAGTGCAAGCGGCACGCTCGCCGCGACGCTGTTTGAAGGGCTCGATTCCGGAGATAAAACAGCATATATTACGTTCTTAGCCGGGCTTATGCCGGCGCTTAAAGGGGACGCCGCGGCTTCATTTGACATCGGTATGCTCGACTCATTCGAACCGCAACTCGAGATGTTCTACTCGGAAGCGGGCAAGCTCGGCAATTACGCCTTGTTCCAAGTAACGTTCGAGGGTAGCGACTACGACGATTCCACCATGAAGGCGATAGACGCCATTCGCGCGATCGACGCCGACGCCAACGTTTCGCTTGTCGGCAATTCCGCCACGACTTACAACAGCATTCAGCTTGTAACCAAAGAGACGAATATCTCTATGATAGTTGCCGGCGTCATAGTAATAATCATATTGCTCATCACCACGACTTCCTATTGGGAGCCCGTTTTGCTGTTGCTGACGATAGGATCGGCAATTCTTTTGAACATGGGCACCAACGGCATCGTGCACTACATAACCGGCGCAACCGGTATATCGTATATGACTCAGGGCGTTGCAAGCGTGCTGCAACTTGCGCTTACCATGGACTATTGTATATATATGTTGCACCGCTTCAAGGAAGAAAAGAAGAAAGGGCTCAAGAGCAACGAGGCTATGGTAGAAGCGATAGTCGCAAGTTTCAGCCCGGTAAGCGCGTCTTCTCTGACGACGATAGCTTCATTTGTCGCGCTGATGTTTATGAGCTACCGCTTGGGACTCGATATGGGATTCGTACTTGCCAAAGGCACGTTGTTCTCGCTCATATGTGTGTTCTTCCTGATGCCTGCGCTCATACTTTATACCGAAAAACTCATAGATAAATGCGAACACAAGACTTTTAACCTCTCCTTCCGCAAATTCAGCAAAGGTTTGGTTAAATCACGTTTCTATGTGCCGTTCATCATCATCGCGCTCATAGTTCCCTGCATCTACTTCCAAGCGCACAATACGTTTACCTATGGTCCCGAGGCAAGCCTTGGCGGAGAAGGCTCGGTAATAGCTGCAGATAAAGCCGCTATGGAGAAAGTCTTCGGCAAACAAAATCAAATAGTCGTGCTCACTCCCATACAATATTATAATGACGGCACCGAACTCAAAATGGCAAATGCCCTTGCCGAAATCGACGGCGTATCTCAGGTGCAGAGTCTTGCCGTGCTCAAAGAAGCCGGCGTCACCGATATGATGCCTGAGAAATTCATCAGGCAATTCCGCGCTAAGGACGACGACGCAAAATATACACGCGTCATCGTGTTCCTCGACGCCCCGGAAGAGGGCGACGAAACTACCGCGATAATAGAGAATATGCAAGCCGTAGTAGACTCCTATACCGGCGGAGAAAACGCATATCTTTTGGGCGTTTCGTCATCCACTCTCGAAATCAAAGCCCTCGTAAACTCCGACTACGACGTCATAACCTATGTGTCGATAGGCTTGGTAGCTCTTATTCTGCTCGTCACGTTTAAGTCGATAATCATACCTATAATTCTGCTTGTCGTAATACAAGGCTCGATTTACATCAATATGGCAATTCCCTACCTAACAGGCGACAGCATGGTGTTCGTGGGGTATATGCTCGTAAGCTCCATACTGCTCGGCGCGACAATAGACTACGCAATATTGCTGACGTCAAGGTACATGGAACATCGCCGTACAATGAATAAGTTCGACGCCGTACAGCACGCTCTTGCCGATAGCTCGCGTACCTTGATTACCTCTGCAGGCATACTCGCCGCTGCCGGGCTTGCCGTACAATACGTCAGCACTTTGCCGGCGACAAAAGTCTTTGGCGGAGCCATATTCCGCGGCGGTATTTGCTCGTTCGTGCTGGTGCTCGTACTGCTACCGCAACTCCTCCTACTCTGCGATAAGCTCATTCAGCTAACCACTTGGCACGGCAAGAAGATAATGATAGACAACAACGCCGTACTCGACGCGCCGGAAGTCGAAGAACCTTCCGTCAAAAAGTTGCCGCCCAAAGCTCCGCGCAAAAAATACAAAGATATGACTTCCAAAGAGCGCGAAGACGCCATCATTGCCAACATTTTGGAATCGATTGACAACCCGGACTTCAATCCCGACGACGAAGAAGACGATCCGCGGTCATAAACATCCGCAATTTTGTAGCAATAGCTACATAAAACGATAAAATATTTATAAAATCGCATCGGTACTTGCCATAATGACAAAGTAATGGTATAATTCAATCGATGGATAGTGCCGCTATTACAAAAATTACGGGCGTTTTGGCTGCTCTCGGATACGAATGTACGGCAAAACAGGCGGAAAAGCTCAACGCCTATTTTCGCTTTTTGGTAGAGTACAACGCCAAGGTCAACCTTACCGCCATAACGGATGAGGACGAGGTAATCGTCAAGCACTTTGCCGACAGTTTGGGCGGTGTGCGTTTCATACCGAGCGGCGCAAAACTCATTGACGTCGGTTCGGGCGCCGGGTTCCCCGCGGTGGTTATAAAGATTTTCCGCGAGGACGTGGACGTCACCCTACTCGAGCCCAACGGCAAAAAGTCTAAGTTCCTGTCGGAGTTGATCGCGTTGCTCGGACTTAGCGACATACGTGTGATTGCGGACAGAGCCGAAGTCGTGGCGAGAGGCGCTTTGCGCGAGTCGTTCGACGTCGTGACGGCAAGGGCGGTAGCCGAGCTCAACAAGCTTGCGGAATACTGCTTGCCTCTTGTCAAAACGGGCGGTAAATTCATCGCCTACAAGGGAAAGGCTCGGGAAGAAACGGAACGCGCGCTTAGCGCAATAACCAAGCTCGGCGGAGGGGAGCCGGGACTATGCGAGTATCCGCTCTTCGATAACGTGCGTACGGCGGTGGTCGTCGCCAAGGTGCGCCCCACTCCTGCGGAGTACCCGAGACAAAACAACAAAATTACGGCTAAGCCGTTATAAAAAATAAGGAGTTTACTATGGCAAAAAGAATCGGCAAAGGATTGAGCGCGTTGCTCTCTAACATCGAGGACGAAAGAGTTATGCCTACGGCGCCTACCGAGGTGATCGAAGGCGAAAAAGTTTATTCTATAGACATAGAGTCAATCTATCCGAATCCCGACCAACCGCGCAAATATTTCGGCGAGCGCGAGCAAAAGGAACTGGAAGACTCTATCAGAGTTCACGGCGTACTTTCTCCGCTGATACTCGTCAAACGCGACGACGGCTACATGATAGTTGCCGGCGAACGTCGCTACCGCGCGAGCAAAGCCGTAGGACTTACTTCCGTACCCGCCATGGTCAAACAGATCGATGAGCGGATGATACGTGAAATCAGCCTTATCGAGAACCTCCAACGCGAAAACCTGAACGCTATAGAGGAAGCGGAAGCCGTCAACGAACTCATGCGCCTCAACGGATATACCCAAGAACAGCTTGCCGAACGCCTCGGCAAAGCGAGGTCGAGCGTAGCGAACATTCTCCGGCTGTTGCTCCTTGACGAGGAAGTCAAGAGTCTTGTTCGCCAAAACAGGCTGTCCGCGGGACACGCAAGAGCGTTAATTCCCGTAACCGACAGGGAAACGCAAGTGGATTTTGCCTACCAAGCCGCCGACGGCGAAATGACCGTCAGGGATTTGGAAGCCAAGGTAAGATATTACCTTAATCCCGATCGCGCGCCCAAAAAACTCTCCGCGGAAGAGAAAAACCGCTTATCCTTGGAAATGCGTGAATTCGTCAACGACATGCGTCGCGTGTTCTCTACCAAAGTATCTCTCAAAGGCAACGAGAGCAAAGGCAGAATTCGCATAGACTACTACACCAAAGACGATCTGCAAAGAATATTCGAACTAATAGAAAAACTAAAAGAAAACCAATAATTTTTCGGAGCGATATATGAAAGTCAGAACAAGATTTGCGCCGAGTCCCACGGGATTTATGCACATCGGCAACCTCAGGACGGCGTTGTACTCATACCTATTCGCCCGCCACTACGGCGGCGAATTTATTTTGCGCATAGAAGATACCGATCAAGAACGGTATGTCGAAGGCGCAACGGATTTAATCTACCGCACGCTTGAAACGGTCGGATTCCATATAGACGAAAGTCCCAAAGTCGGCGGTCCGTACGGTCCCTATGTGCAGAGCGAACGTAAGGCGATTTACCTTGAATACGCCAAGAAGCTCATAGACCTCGGAGGCGCGTATTACTGCTTCTGCGATAAGGAGCGTTTGGAGTCCCTTACGGACGAAAACGGTAACCGTAAGTACGATAAACATTGCTTGAAGCTGACGCCGGAAAAGGTTGAAGAAAAGCTCAAATCCGGCATGCCGTATGTTATCAGGCAAAACATCCCGGAACACGGCATGACCGAGTACGAGGACATGGTTTACGGCAAAATCGACGTCGATTGCCAAGACCTCGAAGACAACATTTTGATTAAGTCCGACGGCATGCCCACGTATAATTTCGCAAACGTCATAGACGATCACTTGATGCACATTACCCACGTGACGCGTGGCACGGAATACCTTTCTTCCACGCCTAAGTACAACCTGTTGTACAAGAGTTTCGGTTGGGAACCGCCCAAGTACATACATTTGCCGCCCATCATGCGCGACGCTCAACACAAGCTCAGCAAGCGTTACGGCGACGCCAACTTCGAGGACTTCATCGCCAAGGGCTATCTGCCGGAAGCCATTATAAACTACATCGCTCTTTTAGGGTGGTCACCTAAGGGAGAGGTGGAAAAAATGGATATAAACACCCTTATCGAGCTCTTTGATGTGGACGGTATATCTAAGTCCGGCAGTATCTTTGACGAAGCCAAAATGAAGTGGCTCAACTCTTTGTACATGAAAGAGCTTGATCCAGAGAGGTTTGCATCTCTTGCCGAGCCCTGGTACGAAAAATCCGTGGTTTGCGGCAAGTACGATTACTCCAAATGGAACAAACTTTTGCAGAGCCGTATCGATATTTTTTCCGAGATTCCGGAGAAAGTGGCGTTTATAGAGAATTTCGGGGAGTACGACTTAAATCTCTACTATCACAAGAAGCTCAAAGCCGACGCCGCAATAGGATTGGAAGCCGTCAAATATGCCATTGACATGTTTACCGACCTTCAAGACTTCACCGAGGACGGCATAAACGAAGCGTTTGCAAAAAAAGCCGAAGAAACCGGCATGAAGAAGGGCTTGTTGCTGTGGAGCGTGCGCGTTGCTTTGACGGGCACGGCGGTAACTCCCGGAGGCGCCACAGAGATGGCTGATCTCCTCGGTAAAGAACGCACCCTCGAAAGACTTAAATTCAGCAAGGAATTGATAGAAAGGGGCTTGAACGCATGAAGCGCATAGCAGAATTCCAAAAAGTATCCAGAGAGCGTTACCTCGCGGACTTCCCGGAGGAGCTTAGGGGCAACGCGTCTCCAGAGGAAGCTTACGAGCAAATCCGCTTGCCCAAGCGCGCCACTCGCGGTTCTGCGGGTTACGACTTTGTAACGCCCATCGACTTTACTCTCGCGCCCGGGGAAAGCGTCAAGGTCCCTACCGGCGTGCGCGTCAAAATGGAAGAAGGCTGGGTTCTTGCCGTATATCCGCGCAGCGGTCTCGGCTATAAGTACCGCGTGCAACTCAACAATACCGTAGGCATAATAGACTCGGATTACTACTATTCCGACAACGAAGGTCAGATTTTTACCAAAATCACAAACGACAGCAAAGAAGGCAAAGTTCTTACGCTCAAAGCCGGAGATAAATTCACCCAGGGCATATTCACCGAATACGGTATCACGTATGACGATGACTGCGTTGCCGAGCGCAACGGCGGATTCGGCAGTACGGGCACGAGATAGCCTATTGCGCGTTTTTTCTCCGCTTATCGGGTAGGCGCGTCCGTTTTTATTGCGGAGCGCACTCCTCATCGGACGCGACAAGCTCTTGAGGCTTGCATTTGAGTATTCTTATTGCCGGTATAAGCGCAAACAGCACCACTATGCCGGCAAGTAAAAACATTATCGGCGGACACGTATACGCCTTTTCTCCGAATTCATCCAAACCGTAAACGTACTTATCGCCCTGCGACGTTATAAATATAGCTGTAATCATTGGTCCGATACACATCGGCAGCATGACGTTGCCCACCATGCGCACGCCTTGGAATTGCCCCACTCTGTTTTTGGGAGTCAGATCGCGCAGCGCGGCGGAAAGCGTTATCGTGGCTATGGAGTTACCTACATTTTGTATGAGCGCGAACACGCAGAACCCCACAAGCAACAGCGTTTTGTTCGCGATAATCGACGGATTGAAGATGTACATCATCACCGAACCTACCACATATATTGCAACTGCCGGCAAAAGATATATGTTCTTTTTGCCTTTTTTGTCCAAGACAAAGCCGATTATCAGCCCGGCAATTGCCGACGTCCCGTAGATAATTCCAAACGGAATTATGTAATTTTGCACGCCGACGGTGTACTCGAAATAGATTATGAGGTACGCGCCGTAGCATTGTCCCGCGATACCGAATATGCAGGAGCACAAAAGCACTATGTAGTAGAATTTGTTCTTTTTGATGACCGACGGGCGGAAACCGTACAAAATATCTTTGAATTTGAGCGTGTTGTCGGGTTTGAGTCCCGGCTTATCTCTGTTGACGAATATCCCTATGATACCGATGACCGAGACGGCTACTCCGAGTACGACGAAAAACAGCGTCCAATTCCCGGGCTCGGATCTGACGGCGCCGAGAGCGGAATCCAATTTATTGCCGTCCGCGTCGTAATACGTTGACTTCGTCACGCCGTCAAACGCCACAAACACAAACGCCCAAGCCAACATCGACATTATGGAAAGTATCGCTTCCACCGTGCCGCGATTGCCGGTAGTGGTATTGTCCGTCACCCAAGCGTTGAAACAGGCGTCGTTTGCGGTCGAACCGAACAACGTCATTACGCAGTCCATCACGATAATGCCCGCGCAGGCAATTATAACCGCCGTCTTTTGGTCGCAACCGAATAGGGTCTGCATGGCGCTAATTTTGAACACCGCAAACAGCATGATCGTTACGCCCCAAATAATGTAGCCGTAACTCATAAACGGTACGCGTTTCCCCTTTTTGTCGCTGTACAAACCGACAAAAATCGTCGTCAATGTTGCCACAACCGCGCTTGCCGCCACCATTATCGATAGGGCTATCGGGTTGGACGTGACGGTACGACGCATATACAAATTCAAAAAGCTGTTCTCTATGCACCAAGCAATTTGTCCCAAAAACGAAAATAGTAAAAGCGTCACCCAATTGCGCTTGCTAAGCATGTTTTTTCTATCCATATCCGCTCCTTGCGGCAACTTTACTTACGTAAGCATACCTATATATAGATTTTAGATTATTTTACGCATAAATCAAGAACAACCGCCCAAATGATACTTTATTTTTACCGGAGGTATAACCGCAACGCGCGTCGGATTTTCCGACTTTATATTGTTTCGATAAACAAATGCCGCTTTATTGATTTTTTGTGAAATCAATTGTATAATTACTACGCTCGATATTATATCGAGAGCGCAATCGGGAGGTCCCATGATACTTTCTAACGACAAAGTCCAAGTCAAGCTGTTCGACGACGACGGCTACGTACTCGGCTCGAACTACAACGCAAGACTGTACGACTTGATCATTAAGCCCAAAGAAGAGCCCGAAAATTACTCCGTATTCGGAGTGGAGATAACGCGCGACGGCAAAACGATTACCGTTGCCGTCATCGGCGACGACGTCGCATGCGTAGGAAGGCGTTCCGCCATACTTTCGGACGACAACCTTATCATTCTCCAAAATTCACGCATTACCGTTATTTCCGCATCGGACGGCAAACTCGTCAAAGCCGTAAATATCGGCGATGACGGCATTTATTTTGAACTTTATCGGTTAAACGACGGCTACATCGTGCGTGGCGAACGCAAAATTCAAATGCTCGACAACGACTTCAACGAGATTTGGTCAGTCGAGGGAGAAGACGCTTTCGTCTGCCCGGAACGCGAAAACGACTTTGTCATTTCCGAAACGGGCATAACCGTATACGACTATATGGATAGGAAATTCCATATCGATTTCAACGGCAAAATCAAGAGGATACACTGATGGGCAAAGAAGCAAAAACCAACGCTATACGCACGCTTGAACAAAAAGGAGCGACTTTTACCGCGCTGACGTTTGAAACGGATTGCGCGGTAAGCGGCACGGAAGTCGCGGAGATTCTCAATCTCGACCCTGCCGACGTCTTCAAAACACTCGTCACGGTTGGCAAATCCCAAGCGCATTATGTATTTCTCATCCCCGTCGCGGAGGAACTCGACCTCAAAAAATGCGCCGCTGCCGTAGGAGAAAAGAACATCGAAATGCTCAAATCCAAAGACTTACTTCCTCTTACCGGTTACGTGCACGGCGGTTGCTCCCCGATAGGCATGAAGAAGTTCTTCAAAACAACCATAGATTCTTCCGCTTCGACGCGCTCACGCATAGTATTCAGCGGCGGACGCATAGGGCTTCAGGTGGTAACTACTTTGGAGTCGCTCGGCAAAGTCATACCGTTTACCCTCGCAGATATTACCAAATAAGCCGTTTGGGTATCCTTAACCGTATTTTTAAGCACCGAAACGCGTGCCGAAATTCTCGTAGAAAAAACTCGCCGACAACCGTTTACGATTCGCGCATACGGGAATACTCTCATAAAACAAAAAGGAGAGTACCTATGCAACTAATAGAAAGTAAAACTTATCTGAACCTTGCCAAATCTTTTGCCGGCGAAACGCAGGCGCGCACGCGCTATGAATTTATGGAATACGGCATGCGTAACGAAGGCTTCACCGCTATGGCGGAAATACTCGATACGCTTGCCTACAACGAATTTAATCATGCGAGGATGTTCTACACGTATCTGCAAAAAGCCTCGACCAAGCCCATAGATAATATAGATATATGTTCGGGATATCCGTTTAGGGAAAAGTGGGACGTTTTGCAGAACTTGGAACTTGCGACCATGGACGAGAATACGGAAGCTACAAAGACGTACCCGGAGTATGCGCGCATTGCGCACGAAGAAGGTTTCGGCGAGATTGCCGACCTCTTCACTCAGATAAGCAAAGTTGAAGCCAAGCATGCAAAAATTCTAAAAGAACTCCACACTCAAATGAAGTCAGGCACGCTTTACAAACGCGACCGCCCGACAATTTGGTGTTGCGGAGGGTGCGGACACGAGCAAGAGGGAACGCAAGCGCCGACAAAGTGTCCGCTATGCGGAGCGTCGCAAGACGTGTTTATGCTTAAACTCGATGCTTTGTCTTGCAAATAAACGATAGAAACGCTCAAAATCGCAAAAAAAGAGCTGTCGGAACATTTTCCGACAGCTCACATTTTATAACTTTTATCCGAGTTTAACTTTGACGGCAGGGACTACGCCGAACTCGGTGCCACTGACGTAGATGTTGTATATTTCTCCGTTGCCGTCGGCGTATTGCGCATAAGTGCTTTCGGCATAGTACGGAGAACGTAACCACCACTTGCAGTTACCGTTGTTGCTCGTATCACGGTAGCAACCCTGCGCCTTGGCGTAATCGGTACTGCCTTTGGTGCGTTGTCCGGGATTGTAGAAATACTTCCTGAATATCTCTTGGTAAGAGAGTAGCCATACTTTGTCTTCCGTGTTCTCGCAGGCGTATTTTTCGGATGACTTGTAGGTGCTTGCCGCGCTGTTATCTACAGTCACTGTTTGAATGAGTCCTTTTTGTAGGTCCGTAAACGCAGTGTTGTAGAAGTCATTGTTGAGCCATTCCCTTATATCGCTTTCCGCATAATTGTTGGCATACGGTTCGGCGTCTTCGGTTTCGTCGGAATTATCGGGATAGCTAAGTCCGTCATGATAGTACGCTTGGCTATCGATAGCAAGGTCTGCAAGTATGGTCGCGTAGCCGTCCGATTCCGCAAGCACAACCCATTTGATAGGCTCGTATCTGAACCAATATACGGTATAAGTGGTGTAACCGTTCTCGTCCTGATTGCTGTATGCGGTAGATCCTACGGATTCGCACGATGTAGGTCTGTAAGAGATGAAGTATATGCCCCTGTACTTTTCGCCGTTATACTCCTTGTCGATATACCACATGTAGTCGGATACGGCACCTTCTTTGTAGTAGTTATATTTAGTCCAACCGTTTGCGTCGGCTGCCGTTGGCGCTTCTACGTTTAGCGCGGAAACTATAACCTTACTCGTTATCCGAGTCTGCGGATACATACCAAAGTATATCGCGCTGTCCAAGCGTAAGTATCCGGCACTATTGAACGCACTCTTTACGTAAGAGGGATCTACCTTACCGCAAACGGAGCACAGATGATCGGTTCCGAAGTTATGCTTTTCATCTCCGCAATACACGCATACGCATTTTGAATTATAAGTGTGGTTAGTTTTTCCGCATTCGGTGCAAACGCAGTTGACATAATTGTGCCAAGTTTGACCGCACCTCTTGCACACGCAACCTACTATGACGTGCTCTTCATGACCGCATTTAGTGCAGATGCAGTCGGAATTATATGTATGTTCTTCCGACGCGGGTTCAAAATGTCTACAATTGGCGCAAGTTCTATTTACGCACGCAGGTAAACCGCCGTAATTATGGCTCGTATTACCGCATACGATGCAGACGCAATTTACATAAGTATGTTGGGTGTCGCCGCACTTGGTGCACACGCAATTTACATAATTATGGTTTGTTTTTCCGCAGTTTGAGCACACGCAACCGTTGAAGTTATGGTGCGTCTCACCGCAATACGTGCATACGCAATTGCGATTTAGTTTATGGTTTGTGGCTTTGACGGTTTCACCGCAAGCGGTGCAAACCCTATCCTTACAAGCCACTTTGGAGTCGAACGTATGCGTATGGTTTTTGCGGCAATACACTGCCGTCCCGAAAGTTCCGCCCGATAAGCGTATAACGCCGCGCTCAAACGTCCCGGTAGCCACAGTTTCTCCCTTTTCATTCAAGAGAGTTACATTTTTGCCTTCTCTTTCATATTTGCCGGTCGCGCCGGAGCCGTCCTTCCATTTCCCGAAGAACGTCAAATCAATCCATGTACTTGTCTTGTTCCCCGCATTATAAACGTAATACTTGCCGGCAGGGCTTTTGAAGTAGCCGTAAAATCCTACGCACAAAATAGCGATGAGAATTATTACGACAAAAACGGTTAAAGCATTATTTCTCTTCATTTCTCTTCTCCTTCAGCGCTCGCGCTATATTTATATTATATTATGCGCACGATACCGTGTCAAGATGTTTTCTTGCACCACCTCGCTCCTGAATTCACCTTTTCATATTAAGCGGTGCGGAATATTTAATTATTTATTGTAATTGCCGCAAAATCGTGTTATTATGTTAGAGAGGTGATACATATGACAAAAATTGCCGTTATCGGACTTGGAAACAGAGGCAGAATGTACGCGCGCAGGTTCCGCGATGCAGGTGCCGAAATCACTGCGGTTTGTGAAAAAAATCCGCTTATCTTGGAGCAGATGCGCGTATCTCTCGGGGTGCCCGAGGACATGGCGTTTACGTCCGACGCGGAATTCTTCGACAAAGGCAAGCTGGCGGACGCCATAGTCATTGCCACGCAGGATCGAGATCACTACGGACATGCAAAAAAGGCTGTCGAACTCGGATACCACGTGTTGTGCGAGAAACCTGTTTCACCGGTGCGCGAGCAATGCGAGGAACTCAACGCTCTCGTTAAGGAAAAGGGCGTGTACTTTATGGTATGTCACGTGTTGCGCTACGCAACTTTCTACGATACCGTCAAACGCATAATCGATTCGGGCGCCATAGGCGAAGTCACCAACGTATATCAGAATGAGAACGTCGGTTACTGGCACTTTGCGCACTCCTATGTCCGCGGTAATTGGCGCAGAGAAGACGAAACGGCGCCGTCGATATTAGCCAAATGTTGCCACGACTTAGACATGTTGCACTACCTGACCGGCAAGAAGTGTGAACGCGTTTTCAGCGTAGGTTCGCGCAAATTGTTTGTGGAAAGCAACGCTCCCGCAGGCGCGCCCAAGTATTGCTTGGACGGTTGCCCCAATGCCAAAAACTGCCCGTATTATGCTCCCAGACTGTACTATAAGGTTACCTTAAAGTCGGTTCCGATACTTTTTAATCGCAAGACGCTCATCACGGGCGACTGCCATGCAAGCTTGAAAAAATACAAAGAAGCGCTCAAAACTTCGCCTTACGGAAGGTGCGTATTCAGATGCGATAACGACGTGATCGAGAACCAAACGGTCACTTGCAAGTTCGAAGGCGACGTCAACGCCACGCTTATAATGAGCGCGGACAGCAAGTATTGTTTCAGGCGCATACACGTCACGGGAACGAAGGGTGAGCTACTCGGCGTCGACGCCAAAGGCTACCTGACGCTAAACATATTCGGCAAAGGCACGCGCCGCATAAACGCGACTTCCGGCGCCGGACACTTAGGCGGAGACGCCGGCATTGTTCGCGACTTCATGCAACTTCTGAAAACAGGCGCGCTAACCAAGAGGTTGTCGCTACTTTCGGAGACGATGGAATCGCACTTAATGGCGTTTGCGGCGGAAGAGTCACGCAAAACCGGCAAGAGTGTTGAAATTGTACGTAAATAGCATCAAATAGTGCGTTGCGTTTGCACGAGGGTGGATTATGTGTATAATTATTGTATGAAGACGATTATTTCACTTGATTCATTCTCGGGAGCGATCGCTCCGTCCGAAGCTACCGCGATAGCGGCGAAAGCCGTTGCGGACGTATTGCCGCATACCGAAATACGCGAACTGCCCGTTGCGGACGGCAGAATCGGCGGATTATACGCATTCAAAAAGGCGATCGGCGGCGATTACAAAAGCAACGTCGTACACGATCCGTTCATGATGCCGGAAGAAGTAAAAATTCTGAGAACGGGCGACGTCGCGGTCATAGACGCCGACGAATGGAAAACGGATAACGCAACCTTTGACTCGCGCTACGCTTCTTCCTACGGAATCGGAGAATTGATAAAGAGCGCGGCGGAAGACGGCGCAAAGCACATAATCATAATCGCTACGGACGTTGACTTTTTTGACGCCGGCGCGGGGCTGTTGGCGGCGCTCGGAGCCACGTTTACGGATGCGGAAGGCTTCCCGATAATGCCGAATGCCAAAACGTTTACAGACCTATACAGCGTGGATTTATCCTCGATAACTAAGTTTGAAGACATAGAGTTTTCCGTCATACCGAGCACTACTAAATCCATATTCGGGATACCGAAAGGCATAGATGCGGAGCCCAAAGCGTTATATGACGCAATATATTCGCACACAGGTCTCGACTATACGGAGTGCGCATGCACGGCGTGCTTGGGAGGCGTGGGCTACGCCGTTCAAGCAATGTTCGGCGCGCGATTCGTTTCCGGTTGCACCGCGCTTTGCTCGGTAGCGGACGTGTCGAAAATGATGAAGTCTTTTAGCCTTGTGATTACAAACCTGTCTACCGCCTATGACGACGGGTTACCATCGATTGCGGATTTGGCAAAGGCAAACGAAGTGGACATGGTGGCGTATCTCGGCGGACACACGTCGCGTAACGGCGGTGATATCACCGCTGAAACGGTATATGCAAAGGCGGTAGAGATTGCTTGTCTTTTGAAAACGGCGTCGGATTAGTGCTCACGCGAGTCGGATAAAGTCTCTCGATAAAGCCGCACAAACGGCGAAATTACAAAAAAGCAGTTGTCAAGCGATTGCGCGGTATAAGGAGTGGCACGCGCATTGTGCGTATATTAAAAGGAATCATGCATTAGGAGGTATATATGAAACTTTTGAACATGGAAGTTATGAAGAAAATCAAGGAATTGGAGACGGAAAAATCGCGTTTAATGCGCTACGAGAGCGATAACTCCGCCATATCGTACAAGGAAGGCGAAACGCCGGAAGAGAGTGAATACAATTACGGGCTGACACGTCAAGCCATCGACTCACTCGACGCCGAGATAAGGAGACTGCGCTATTTGCTCGGCAAAGCCAATTTTACTACCAAACTCGAAGGTTTTGACATGTCGCTTGCGGAGGGACTCGTGTATCTTGCGCAGTTGCAGATGAAATATTCGAGGCTACGCGACCTTGCCGACTACAAGCAAAAGACCCGTCAAATTACTTATAACGGAGTTTTGGAGTACACAGAGCGCACGTACGACGTGAAGGAAGCTCTTGCGGAAGCCAAGGCGACGGAGCAAAAGATAGCGGCGTTGCAAATGGCGATAGACCGCGCCAACCTCACGCACAAAATAGACGTATAACCACATTCCTTCTTTCCGCAAACACTTATTAAAAGATAGTATATCGTTAACGTTAGAGTATATAGTTATTACGTTACGGATATGCCGTTAAGACTTAAGGTTATAGCTTGAGTTACGATAGTAAGATAATTGATTGAAGAATCATTTCCGCGCGGAAAGTAAAAACCATATCTAAATCCGGCGGTATAGGGTTACCGGTGGGGCGCCTTCGGGCGCCTCTTTTTGTGTTTTCGACAGATTATAGGCTGAAAGCGATAATGAGTCCGATGCCGGCGGTCAGCAATCCGAGCCCGACGAGGGAGCGTGCGGTAAACTTCTCTTTCATGATAGCCCAAGAGAGGAACATCGTCAGCAATAT
The DNA here is from genome assembly GCA_963642145.1 of Ruminococcus bicirculans (ex Wegman et al. 2014). GTDB lineage: Bacteria > Bacillota > Clostridia > Christensenellales > DTU072 > Stercoripulliclostridium_A. The sequence continues at coordinate 27,047 of CAVIFU010000008.1, read as the reverse complement.
CGAGAGTTTGCCGATGCAGTTGACGGCTACGGGATTGGCGCCGACGTAATTCAGCGCGCCGTATTCGAGTAGCCACGCGCCCCCGGTGGCGATGCCGGACAGGGTAAGGAACAGCCATGACTTAGGCGTAATGTTCTTGACTCCGCGGTAGTCGCGTTTGGCGATAACGATGCCGGTCGCGAAGATAAGCACTACCGCCGTGCGGAAAAACGTGCCGACGTCGGACGAGATGCCTTTGAGCCCTATTTTGACAAAAAGCGATGTCAACGCGGCAAAAACCGCGCTTAATATGGCAAAAACCAACCATTTCTTATCCGTACTTTTGTGCGTGACGCCCTTAGGAAGCATCAGAAACGTGCCGGCAAGCATTAGCACCATGGTAAGGGCAAGCATGCCGATGGTGAGCGCGTCGCCTCCTTTGGTGACGTCATCGAAGAAGAAAATCAAAAACAGAATAGCCGTAAGTACGAAGCTCGATTTATCTATGGGCGCTACTTTGTTTACGTCGCCCGTTTTGAGCGCTCCGAAGTAGAATATCCAAGAAAACCCCGTTGCTAATCCCGATAACACCAAAAACAAATAGTTGTAGCCGGTAAGCTCGTCAAAACGCGTGATACTACCGGTAATCAGGCACATAATCAGAGAGCAGACAAGAACTATTGCGGTACGGTAAGCCGTGGCGAAATTTGAATTTACGTCGCGGATACCTATTTTCGCAAGTATAGTCGTAAGTGAAGTGCAAATCGCTCCGCCGAGAGACAACAATATCCAAACCATATATAGCCTCGCGTTTGTATTTATTAGAAGTATACCACCGATATATGCGTAAGGCAAACGTTTTGTAAGGTTGCGTCCTTTAAGTTACGTTTCGTAAACGTTTCCTTGACTTACGACGGCGGATATCGTATACTCAGAATGCGGCAAACAAAGTCTTTGTCGCGTGACGGCTTAGTGCCTCGGAGGTAGATGTTGTGCGTAAGAGCGGTTATTGGGGTAAATTCGTCGGATTTTTGGCGCCATTTCGCAAGAAGATAATTCTATTGATGTTTTTGAGCGCATTGCAAACACTCTGTTCTCTTTTCATGCCGTATTTTATGAGTTCCGTCGTTGAAAACGGCATCCGCACGACAGATATGAACAACGTATACATAAGTTGCGCCGTGATGTGTGCGCTTGCCGTCGGCGCATTGGCAATTGCCCTGATATACAACAGAGTTTCGTCAAAAACGGCGTCTCGCTTTCCGATAGCCATACGGCGTGCGGTTTTGGAGAAAGTCAACGCGTTTTCCGCCGAGCAATTCGCCAAAATCGGGACGGGCGGACTGATTGCGCGTTCCACCGAGGACGTCAATTGGGTAGAGGACGTTTTGGTCACGATGCCGAATATACTCGTCAGCGTGCCGATACTGCTTATAGGCGGAACGGTGCTTTCGCTTATCAAAGACAGGATACTTCCGCTCATTTTGGTATGCGCGACGGTGCCCGCGTTGGCGTTTGCGGTGTTTATCATCTCAAAAATGGACGGACTTTGGGAAAAATCGGAAAAGTACGTTGACGAGCAAAACAGAATCATTCGCGAGCGGTTTACGGGGATAAGAGTCATACGCGCCTTTGACAAGGACGAATACGAGCACAACCGCACGCGCACGGCGACATTGAACATGTGCCGTAGCTTTATAAGGGCAAACATCTTGGGCGGTATCATACAGCCCATTGTGGGTTTACTTTTGAACCTTGCGACGATAGCTATAATTTACGTGGGAGCGGTACGGCTAAACGGCGGTAACGCCCTCAAAGTGGGCGACATCGTAGCCACGGTACAATACGTTGCGCTGATAGTCAACGCCATTCTCATGGTATCTTGGACGATAGGCATGCTACCGCGCTACAAAATTTGCATCAAACGCATATTCGAAATACTCGATACCGAGGTTGACGAAGCCGACCTTGTTTCGGACGGCTCGACGCTTACCGGCAACGTAAAAATGTCGGGCGTAACATTCCGTTATCCGGACGCCCAAGCGGACGCCCTCATTGACGTGAATTTTACAGCCGACGCCGGAGAAACGATAGCCGTTATCGGCGGAATAGGCAGCGGAAAAACTACCCTCGCTCGGCTGATACTCGGCTTCTACAAACCCAACGACGGGCAAATATCGTTGGGAGGAGCCGATTACAAAGACTTGACGTCCGGCACGGTCAGAGAAAACGTAGCCGTGGCGTTACAGCGCAGCAGCATATTCGAAGGAACGCTGAAAGAAAACATCCTCATGGGCAACAAGCAGGCAACCGACGAGGAGATAGAACGCGTGACAGACGTAGCGCAACTCAGCGATTTTGTCGCCTCGCACAAAGAGGGCTTGCTCTACGAGTTGAAGCAAAACGGAACAAATATCAGCGGAGGGCAGAAGCAACGCGTAAACATAGCGCGTACATTGCTCAAAAACGCCTCGGTTTATATCTTTGACGACAGTTTTTCGGCTCTCGATTATCTGACAGAGAGTAAATTGCGGTCGGAACTTGCCGTTTATTTGAAGGGCAAAACGCAGATAATCGTCACGCAACGCGCGGCAACGGCAATGAAATGCGACAAAATTTACGTAATGGACGGCGGACGCATAGTTGGATGCGGCACGCACGGAGAACTTTTGGAAAGCTCTCGCGTATACAAAGAAATTTATCTTTCTCAGCTCGGAGGGAACTAAGTATGTGCAAAAAGACAAAAGCGCCCAAAGAGTTTTCATTAGGCAAAACAGCCCTAAGGCTAATCAGGGATTTGCGCCCGATAGCCATGCACCTGACGCTTGTATGCTTGCTTTGCGCGTGCTCGGTAGGGCTTAGCGTGCTTGCTCCCAAGTACGTCGGCGAAATGACGGACGCCCTATATAATTACGAAACGGAGGGACTCATTGACTTCGAGTTCCTGACGAGTACGAGCGTAAAACTCATAGCGGTATATCTGATTATTGCGGTAGTTTCGATTATAACGGAGGCGATCCTCAATTACGTCAGTTCGCGTTATTACACTTACGGCATGCGTTCTCGTATCAGCAAAAAGCTAACTAAGTTACCCGTAAGCTACGTTGACGGTACCCAAAACGGCGAATTGCTTTCGCGCATGATGGATGACGTTTCCGGCATGAGCGGATCCATAAACGTGATAATCGAAACGGTTATCAACGGACTTTTGCGCATAACAGCGATTACGGTGGCTTTGTTTATTTTGCATCCGTTGATGGCGTTAGCGGTAATTGCGTTTGTACCGCTCTCCGTAATTCTTTCGGCAGTGATATCCAAAAAGAGCGAAAAGAGTTGGCACGATTATAGGGAGATTAACGGCAAACTCAAATCGTTTGTCGAGGAAGATTACTCGGGATTCGATACCGTCAAGGCGTTCAACTTGGAGTCGCGACAAAAGGAAATAGGCTTTAATCTTACCGAAACGTATGCCGAAAAACTCGGCGACAGTTGGTACTTTTCGGGCTTGGTGCAACCCATAATCGCGTTTACGGACAATATAGCCTATGTGCTTGTTTGTTTACTCGGAGGATTCCTTGCCATTCGCGGTGACATAGGCTTAGGCATCGTGATAGAGGTTATTCTCTACGCCAAGATGTTCGCGGGGCCCTTGGAAAGCATAGCTTCCGGGATGAGCACCGTACAACATACTCTCGTATGCGCTTCACGCGTATACAAATTACTCGATTCCGAAGAAATGACCGAGCTCGATTGCGCGGAGGAACCGCACGGCAAAGGCGAAGTGGAGTTTAGGCACGTATACTTTTCGTATGTCAAGGACAAGCCGTTGATAAAGAATTTGAATTTGAACGTCAAAGCCGGGCAAAAAGTAGCCATTGTCGGACCCACGGGCGGCGGAAAAACAACGATAGTCAATCTGCTGATGCGGTTCTACGATATAGATTCGGGCACAATAACCGTAGACGGCGTAGACATCATGAAGATGGATCGCGCGCGGTTGCGCTCGGAATTCGGCATGGTTTTGCAGGATACGTGGCTGTTTAACGGCACGGTCTACCAAAACATCGCTTACGGCAAAGAGAACGCGACGCTTGAAGAAGTCAAGGAAGCCGCGCGCAAAGCGCGCATAGACCGATTCATAGAGGCTTTGCCGGAGGGATACGACACCGTTATCAACGAGGAGAGCACCAACATCAGCGGCGGACAAAAACAGTTGCTGACCATAGCGCGGAGCTTCCTTGCCAACCGCAAAATGCTTATTTTGGACGAAGCCACTTCTAACGTCGATACTCGCACGGAACTACTTATCCAAAAGAGCATGGACGAACTGCTTGAAAATCGCACGTCTTTTGTCATTGCGCACAGGTTATCTACAATTGTCAATGCGGATATAATTCTTGTGGTGAACAACGGCGAAATCGTAGAACAGGGCACGCACCGCGAACTTATGGAAAAGGAGTCCTTCTACAAAAAAATCTATATGAGCCAATATTCTACGATATAGCAAACGGGCTGTCGGACTTGTGCTTGCGCGCGAAAAGTAGTATAATTAGTTATCATAATTCGGGGTATCCCGAAAAGGAGTAAGAAATGAGCGAATGCACCCATGATTGCGGCTCGTGCGGAGCGGATTGCCCCTCCAAACACTCGGCGGAGAGCTTCCTTGCCGAGCAAAACGAGCTTAGCAACGTAAAAAAAGTTTACGGCGTAGTCAGCGGTAAGGGCGGCGTAGGTAAATCCATGGTTACCTCCATGCTTGCCGTGGGAATGCGCAGGCGCGGATATTCGGTAGCCATACTCGACGCCGATATTACGGGACCGTCTATTCCGAAAGCCTTTGGCGTAACGGAAAAAGCCGACGCACTCGACGCCGAAACCATTCTTCCCGTACAAACCAAAACCGGAATCAAACTAATGAGCGTGAATCTGTTGCTTGAAGACACCACCGCACCGGTTATTTGGCGCGGACCGATACTTGCAGGCACGGTCAAACAATTTTGGTCGAACGTGGCGTGGTCGGACGTAGACTACATGTTTGTCGATATGCCTCCGGGCACCGGGGACGTACCGCTTACAGTATTTCAATCGCTACCGCTTGACGGCATAATCATCGTAACCACTCCGCAGGACCTCGTATCCATGATTGTGGAGAAAGCCATCAATATGGCGCGCATGATGAACGTACCCATCGTAGGGCTTGTAGAGAACATGTCCTACTACGATTGCCCGGATTGCGGACATCGCCACTATATATTCGGCAACAGCCATCCGGAAGAGCTTGCCAAAGACTTTGCCATTCCGCATGTGGCGCGTATGCCGATAAACCCCGATTTCGCCGCCCAAGCCGACAAGGGACTCATCGAGCTTAACGAGTGCGAAGCGCTCGAAGATATACTGAACGCAATATCGGAAGATTAGTTAGAAGAGCGGAGTGTGAAGAGTGAAGAGTGGAATTAAGGATAAACCACAAAAAAACGACGGTTCAGATGAAACCGTCGTTTTTGTTAATTTGCGGTTGTTTTGTTTTGTTTTAAGCAACAGGAGCGGTTGTTGCTTGGGTTGCTTCTACTACTATATCGAATATAGCCGTTTGATCCATAACCAAATTGTTGACACTGGAATCAAGATTGTCAAATTCAATTTTAATGGCGAAGGTATCGCTTTTCGTAACGGCAACGTTATGCGCTAGTATTAGGGCTCTGTTGCTTTTGTCTACAGTTGAAATGTACGCTGAAAGCTTTTTGCTGCTTGAAGGGTCTTTGCTTGTGTCGCCGTCAGCATAGACAGACACGGTAATTTGCTCGGCGAGATCGTTATTTTCACCGTCAGTTAGCGCCGAAGTTAGAGCAAGATATACGTTGTAAGTAAAGGCTACATCACTTTTTTCTTTAGGATTGCTTATCTCGAGCGTAGCGGTGTAAGCGGAAGTAGGTACAATGTGCTCTGTTGCGTTTTCCTTCTTGTTTTCCGTGGGTATTGCAAGACCGAAGACGTTTACATCGCCGGTAGTGGTGTCTTTCAGTTCTACCGCATTTTCATCGGTTACATCTTTCATATAACCGGTTGATTCATCGAGCATATGCTTGACAAGTTTGGTTCTTGTCAGAGTCAAATCCATTTTACCGGAAACGAGAAGGTGGTTCGTTACCGTTACTTTCTTAGTCCACAATGCGTAAGTGCCGCCTGCGAGAAGCGCTAAGCATATTATTATTGTGATAATAGATATTACCAGCGCGCGGGTTCTGTTCTTTTGTTTCTTTGTTTTTTCCATAGCCTTTGGGTTCCTCCTTTGATTTTTTGCATATATGCGTTGCTATGTCCTAATTAAGTCAAGACTTACTGCGCTCGGTATTGACAACCGTGCGCGATATCGTCGCACGTGCGCGTGCAAGCGACTCCGCGTCCGTTATTGCGATGAACTTGGACGCGCCGGTAGCGTCCGGGCTCCCGATTTCGCATATAACTTCGCCGTGATGTATTTTGAGGCGCATAAGCGAGTGCTTGCCGTCCTTAGAGCCTTTGCGCGTATCGGTCAGGCTCTTTTTGCCGCCTGCCGCCGCTACGGTGTAATTCATGATATTATCGTAGTACGCCTTGCTCTCGGGCGATAATGAATCGTATTTGTTTGCAAACGACGCCGTCCTGTCGTATGCGAGGTTGGATTCCTCCAGCTCGCCGAGTCTACGTTTGAGGTCGTCCATATAGGCGTTGTGCTCGGCTTCTTCCTCTTCCGCCATATTGGCTAAGACCGTGGCTATACGCATAATCTCTACCACGATTATTACAAGGCAGGGCACCATTATGAAGCACACTATGCCCCACGGACTGTAAAGCGCGTATATGATAAGCCCCAATATGTAGCTCTGCGCCACAACCTTGCCTACCACGTAGTTGCGACTATCGACGTCAGACGTATCTATGACCTGTCTGCCGGTAATGCCGGTGGCGGACTTGTTGTCGCCCATGAGGGTTATGATGTAACCGCCGGTGGGCTTCTCTTCTATACTCACGACACGGTGGGTAACGGTCTCTTGCTTGACGTACACGTACTTGAACGTAAGTACGTCGCCTACTTGGATATTACTGAGCCACTCTTCGCGTTTATCGGCGTCCTCGGGTATGGTTTGGATGAAGACGCAGGACTTAACCTTGATGCTCTTGATTTTGTATTCGGACACGTCCGTAGACTCGTTGCTCTCCATAGAGTCGGATTGCACGAACCTAAGTTGCATGCCGAATATCGTCGCCGTGCCGTCGTTGGACTTCTTGGAGGACATGACGCCTATTATCAGCAACATGAGCACAGCCACAAGCACTATATACAATATAATCGTGCCTACGGTGTCGAAAAAGTTCCTTATCGCGGAAACGGCTTTAGATTGATTGTTCTCTTCCTGCATACCCGTACCGCCTTAATCCTTTATGCGTTTGGTCGTAAGGTCTATGTAGAACGATACTTCCGTACCTTGCGACTCGTTGCCTACTTCGTTACTCATCGAATAAATAATCTTTATCGTGCTCGCCTTTTTGCCGAGGCTGAAATACTCGTTGCCTTCGAGTAGAGATTTGAGCGACTTCTTTTGCGTTGTGCCGTCCGTCACGATTTCAACGTCAACGTAATTTTTGAGCGCGCCGCCGTCGTCGTCACGGAAAACAAGGGTGACGTAATAGGCGTCCGCATTGTCGCCGTCCAAGTCAATATAATACTCTCTGCTGTTGCCGGGTGAAAGGTCGCACAAAGAAGCTTCCAAAATATGCGTCGTCTCTCCGTCTACCGTGACGGTGGTGCGCTCGGGCAGGTGGTTGTCCTTGTGGAAACCCAAAAACAGCAACACGCAGAATACCGCTACCGCGGTAAAAATAAGCGCTGCTATTGCCCTGGCTCGACGTTTACTCATCAGAATTTCTCCTCCACTACGCGTCCCTATACCATAAATTAAGTTCTCATTAAGGAACGCTTGTGCATCTATAATAAAGCATTTCCCCGAAATATGCAAGCGTTTAAGATAAAATAAAGGTAAATTTTCGTGCAAAAATGCGTTTTCCGTCGTCACGAAAGCCATTTTTGTCGAATAATATCATATTAGCTAATATCATTTGTCGCCATTGCGGTTATTGTCGCTTTCCAAAACTTTTTCTCGACAAAATGTCGCTTGACAAGCGACCCGAACGTAGGTTCGCGTAGCTATAATAACGGCGTAAGTTGACTTACAAAAAATTATCGGAGGTACAATATGAAAAAAGGTTTAACGGAAATGGTATTTATTTTGGACAAGAGCGGTTCCATGAGCGGTCTGGAAAGCGACACCGTGGGCGGATTCAACTCTTTGATTCGCAAACAGCAGACGGAAGAGGGAGAAGCGATAGTTTCCACGGTGCTGTTTAGCGGTCACTCGGAAGTATTGCACGACAGAGTGCCGATAGATAAAATCGAGCCGATGACCGAACGCCAATATTCCGTAGGCGGATGCACCGCACTGCTTGACGCAACGGGTGACGCAATCAAACATATAGAACTCGTGCACAAGTATGCGCGCGAAGAGGACGTGCCGGAACATACCGTGTTTGTGATAACCACGGACGGATACGAGAACGCCAGCCGTAGGTATGACGCTCCCAAAATCAAAAAAATGATAGAGTCCAAACGGCAAAAGGGTTGGGAATTCATCTTCCTCGGCGCGAATATAGACGCTCTCGCGACGGCGGAATCATACGGCATACCTTGCGATATGGCAGCCGACTACAACGCCGACGCCGAAGGCACCGCAATCGCCTATGAAGCCGTTTGCGCCAGAGTATCCCTATCGCGCGCCAACGCTCCGCGCAACAATAGGGATTGGGCAAGGAATTTGGATAACTCCGCCAAGCGTTCTAAAAAACGCTGATAGCATGAGCCTCGTACGAGTCGGAAGGCTATAGCCTTCCGACTTATACAATCAGCTCTCCGCGCATATCGTCGTTCACGACGCGCATGACTTTGACTTCCGCAAGAGTCAACGCGTCGTAGTAGAGGTAGTAGTCGGACCCTTCGTAGCTACCGTAGGCTTCATAGCAGAGAATCTCGCCGCCACCGTCTGTCGGGATAAGCGCAAGACGCAAACTTTTCGAGGTAAAACCATCGGGCGTTACCACGTCCGTACTGCTCTTTATGCCTTCTACTAAGGTGCGCGGAGCGTGGTTAAAGAGGTAGTTTTCCGCCTCCAACCCGATGACGGATCCGTCGGACGTGTCGAGTTTGACTTTGATAAGATCCGGATAATAAATGACGCCGTCTTGCACATAAGCGCAATTTACGTATGCCGTATCTCCGTTTATGGATACCCAAACGCCTTGCATATTCGCATAACCGAGTCTATCGAGCAGGGCGACTGCGTTGGACGTAAGCGTTTCTTTGTCTACGTTGCCGTCCGTGCTTTCCGTAGCGGAAACGAATTCCGCGACCATGCCTCCGCGCTTGGTTATCGTCACCGTTTTGCCGTTTTCGCCGCCAAAAACGTAGCCCTCGAATACTCCGTCGTAATCGCCGACGTAAGTGTTGCAACCAAACACGCCGTTTGCCGTTTGTCGCGCTTGTTCGACGGAAACTTCTTCGAGAGCGGCAAGATACACGGGGTTACGGGTATCGAGTCCGTCGGAGAACGGTCCGTCATAAATCATTTCGGGATACTCGACCGTTCCCGAGTCGAACGCGCCGTACACGCCGCCGAGCACGTCGCTTGCTTTTCCCAACGAATCGCGGAAGGCTCCGCCGAGAGCGACGGCGGCGCCTGCCTTACAGAACTCTTCGTGCAACCCTTCGCACGCCGGTAACAGGGCAAGGAACTTGGATTTTTCTTCTTCCGTCAGCGGTTCGGCGGGAAGCTTCCCGGCAAGGTAAGCGGAATATCCCCCCAACTTATTGACAAACGCAATCGCCTCCGAAATTTGTCCGTTTTCGTTTTGCAAAGCGGACAGGTGCACGGCGAGAACCTCGCAATCTGAGTGCAACTCGTTCAAGATTTTGCGTTGACCGTCGGATGAAGTAGTCAATCTGAGCTTGTAGAGCTTGTTTTCTATGTCCCCCAAGCAATCCGCCGAGGCATAGTAAGCGCGATCATACACGGTGTTTATGTCGCGCTCGTATTCCGTGGTTTTGTGCTCCAAAACGCCGAGAGTCGCTCCGAGTCCGCCTACGGCAAGCACGCAAAATACGGTTAGGGCAATAAGGATTATTTTTTCTTTATTTTTGACCATATTACCTCACAAACAAAACACGTGGGAACCGATGGTGAGGTGGACGGCTTTTTGCTTTATCCAACTGCTTGTCGCCGTTTTCGGGTTGTAATAGAACAGGCATCCGTATGTCGGATCCCAACCGTTCATGGCGTCGCGCGCCGCTTTTTGGGCGGTACTGTCCGGCGTTAGATTGATTTGACCGTCATTGACGGCGGTAAATGCCCACGGCTCGTATACCACGCCCGAAATCGTATTCGGAAACTGACTGCTTTTGACTCTGTTCAGCACCACCGCGCCTACCGCGACTTGCCCGGTATAAGGCTCGCCGCGCGCCTCGGCGTAAATCACTCGCGCAAGAAGATACTCGTCCGACGACGAGTACTGCCCTCCGCTCGAGGAAGACGAACCCAAACTCATACCGAGCGCGCCGAGAGTGGCTTTGCCGACAACGCCGTCAACCGTCAATCCGTTTACGCGCTGGAAGTACTTGACCGCACTCACCGTTGCGGAACCGTAAATACCGTCTACGCTGCCGGTGTAGTAGCCCCAGTTTTTGAGCTTGGTTTGCAGCGTTTTGACGTCCGCGCCCGTCGAGCCTCTTTTGAGGACTGCCGCCGCTTCCGCGTTAAATTCCGTCGGCGTAAACGCGTCAAACGCAACGCCGAGCGTCAACGCCGACGCCAAAATCATTATGGGAACAATAACGTAACGTAAGATTCTTTCTGCCTTCATACGCTAAGTATTGCCCTGTCGAAAAATTATAAACCGATGTCTATTTGTCCGTTTTTTTCTTTATCGCGGAAAGCAATTTTCGGATAACTTCCTTGATTTTTGACGTAAATCCGCCAAACGGACTCTTTTTGCCGTTGTCTTCGAGTAATCCGTCAATTACGAATATCCCGAGGAGCGTTACGGCTATCGCCAAAAGAACAAAGCACGTTACTCCCGCTACCCAACCGCTTGCGCGAACCGTTTCCGCAAGCAATAGCGGCGGTACGGCTAAAGAATAAACTTCCTTATCAGTTTCCGTATCCGCAGAATCGGCAGAGGTAGGTTTGTTGCGCTTATCGGACCTTACTTTACGCATGACAAGGTACGCAATCTCCGCAATCAGTATCGCGCCGAGTACAACGTCAACTACCAACCAACCGATATGCAATGGTTCTTCGGGCTGTGCGTCGTTTTGTTTTTCGGACGAATCGGAATCATCGTTGTTTTCTTGATTGTTTTCTTGATTGTTTTCTTGATCCTCTCGGATGAGCGATTGCGCTTTTAGGTATAATTTGTTTATCTTGTCCGCGTCTTCGTACCCCAAAAGTTGCTTTATGTCGTCCGCAAGCTCGTCGTAATCGGTTTTGAGCCCGATCGCGCTCGCCGTATCGGATAATGTCATCTCATCGGGCGATTTGCCGAGCGCGTTCGCATGCGCCGTCACAAAAGCTTTATACGCGCCGTAATCCTTGACGGCTTTGTCCGCCGCCGCAAGCGCGGAATAACCCGTAATATCGTCTGCGGTAAGCCCGGACGAAAGCTCCGCATAGGCGGCTATCTTTTCTTTCGCAACGGCTATCGCGTCGGTTAAGCCTTCTTCCTTCAGCTCGCCGTCGCGGATTTTGGCGGCGGTTACGCCTTCTATTACAAGCAGAGCTTCTTCCGCTTGGGCTTTTGCAGTGACAACCGCCTCGTATTTGGCGGATAGCTCTTCGAGCGCGCTTCCCGCGGCGTTGCACAAAGATTTTGCGCCGTCCGATAACGCTTTGTAGTCGTTGTACGCTTCCTGCGCGCTTATGAGTTCTGCAAGGCTTGCGTTACTCGGAGTAGGCAACGCCGAAACGATATGCTTATCGCTAAAAGATACATAGCTGTCGTAATCTTCGAGCGCCTGTTCGACGCGCGCTATTTGGGCGTAATTCGTTAGATTCTCCGTCGCGCCGCCGGAAAGTACAAAGTCGTTTGCCTTTGCCTTAGCCGTATTAAGCAAAGTTTCGACTTCTTCACGCGTATAGTCGCCGTCTTTGAGTCCGTGCGCCGACTTGTCTACAAGCGCTTCCAACGCGCCGTTTGCCGCGGCAAGAGCGTTGTTGTATCCGTCAAGCACGGCGTTCCCCGCAGAAATATTCGCATATCCGCTCAAATCGTCGGCGGTAAGCCCCGAGGACAGCGCGACGTATGCTTCGACTTTTGTCTGCGCTTCGTTGACTTTTTGCGCCCAAACGGCGTATCCGTTTTCGGCAATATCCGCGCTACCGAATCCCTCGAGGGCTACAAGCGCCTTTTCCGCCGCCGTCTTTGCGCCGTTTATCACGGCAAGCTTATCGCTAAGCGCCGCTATCTTCTGCGTTTGCTCTGCGGTGAATTGCGCCTTGTTTTCCGCGTTCATGGCGTTATACGCCGCGACCATGGCGTTTGCCTCGGTTACTTTGCTTGCGGTAAGGGCTCCTAAATCGTAATCTATCGCCGTCATAAAGCTTTCGTTACCCGTAAACGCTCGATAATCGTCCAAAGAATACACGACATACGCGCCCGAACCGCCCTCAACGGTGACGGAATAGTTATCTTTGTTGTTCGCGCTCCAAGTAGCGGTTATATCGTAAACGTCGGCAACGGCGGCGTTTGCGTTTGTGGTAAGTTCTACCTTGAAGTCGTCCGATGATACCGGCGTGCCGTCAAGCGTGTAGGCTTCCGCCAAAGAAACAAGCTCTTTTCCCTTTTCCGAGCGCAGTCCGCCGCCGATTTTGATTACTATCGGCATTGGCGCAATGACGTAGGTTACCGTCTTTGTCCCTTGCGTGCCGTCCGCCCAAGTGCTTTTTGCGTTTTCGGGCGTTGCAGTTGCGGTATAGGTGCCGGCGTCGGCGTTTATGTGCCCCGTAAGCGTGTAACCGTCACCGCCCGTAACGCATGTCTTGCTCGAACCGTCATAGACGAGGTCGCTTATCGCTTTCGGAAGTACCATGTTTTCCACAACGCTCTCATTTATCGTCAACGACGACGTCGTCGAAGTCTTGGAAACGGAGTAGCGCGCTTTATCTTCTTTTGAAATTTTGGTTATGTCGCAACTTACGGTGTATTCCCCGGCAGGAAGGGTTGACAGCTCCGCCCAATCGTAGAAAGTACCGTTTGAGTCCTTAATCTTGAATATCAGGCTGTTGCGTATTCTCGATGTCAACTCGTCGTTCGTTAGATCTGTTTCCGTAAAGCCCGTCAGACTGTAATCGACGTCGCCTTGTTCGCCCGCCTCCCTTGTCATGGCGTTGACGGTAAGGGTAAGAGTCGCCGGAGTAACGCTAAACCCGTATATCCAAGTCCTCGGCTTGTAGTCGGGATACTTGTTTGCGTCAAAGGTAACGTATACGTATCCGCTCCCCGTAATCACGTCGCAATACGTGTCTTCCGTCGGAGTGTCCGTTTTTACCGTGGACGTGCGGACGATGACTTCTAACTTCTCGTCGTTCGCGCCCGTTATCTCGTTAACGACGGGAATCACCGCTTTTCCGCTATACATCGTTTTTTGCGTAGAGTTATGGCTGTGAGACGGGTTGTATTGTGTGATTTTGGCGGCGTGCGTGGTTACGGCTGTTTCCGAAAACACGTAGTTGTTTTTGCGTTCCGTCGGCAAAGACGCAACCAAAGTATATTCTCTCGCGTGTATGAATTCGCCGCCTTCTACGGCAATATCGAGGGGAAACAACCTCGTGCTTCCGTCCGAGGCGTACGCGCTTGCCATGTTGTATTCTTCCCAATAGGACCACCTGTCGGTACCGCCGTAGGTTATGCTAAAATCATAGCTACTGTACCATTCGACGGTTTCTATCCGCACCGGCTCGATGATGTACGTCAAGGTGCCCGTCAACGTGGCGTAATTATCTCCGCTTATGACAAAATCTATGCAATACGTGCCCGCATTGTAAAAATTGAAATTCAGGTTATCTTGCTCTATACCGTCATAGGTATACTTTCTCGTTGCGGACTCGGTTTTGGTCGAATAGTTTTCGGTATATGTAATTTCTCCTTTCAGCCACAGCTTAGGATTTTGAGACACGGTGTTACCTTTATAAGTAGTGGTTTGGGTAAGAGGGGTGCTGTCCGACACCGTAAGCGTAGCCGGGCGCACTTCCAACATGAATTCGCATGCGCTACTTGCCGTCACGGACGTATCGTCCTTTACGGTAAAAGTGACTTCCGCTTTGTATTTACCGCTGTCGGCGACAGAGTATCTTGTCGAATATGCGGACGCTATCCACTCATCTTTATCCGCGTCATATTTATACACTTTGAGCGCAACGTTCAAAAGGATCTTTTCGTCCGCGGTGAGCGAATTATATATTAGGTTATCGGCAAGAGACGCGTAAGAACGATTGTAAACGCCGCTTAACGTTTTGACGTCGTCGTCACCGACGGTGAGTGTATCGAAGAACGCGCCTTCCTTCGCGCTTACATCCACGGTGGGACTATTCAAAATCCAATCGTGGCTGTATAGGTACAAAACATTGTTTGTGCACATATCCGTTGTAATCGCCGTGCCGAAGTCAAACTCTGTGGTACATGCTCCGTTCGTATACCATTTGCAATCGTCTTTGAGGGCAAAAACGTCGCCGAAAGCATTCTTCTCGGGCGCCGTCGTTTGTGCTCCCGGAGGAAAGAAATCGCTCTCGTACCTAAAATTGTATCCGTAATTGCGGTTCTTTTCGATTAGCAAATTGAACGCGACTCGAATAACGCTGCTTGCCACTATATTGCCGTCCGCTTTTTTGCCCGCGCCGTTTGCGGAGGCTATTACCGTGAAGATGTCTAAGTTGTCGGAACCTTTGACTATCAAATCTCCGTCACTCCATGAGTCGGACGCCACCGCAAGCGTTATGTTGATTTTACCGCCGATAAGGTCTTGCGCGTTGACGTATCCCTCGGGCGTTATTTTCAACTCGTTAACGACGGGACTTCCGCTAAAATAAATGCAAGGCTCCGCGCTGTATATCTTTTGTATGGTTCCGCCACTGACGGTAAGTTTGTTGTCCGCCGTCACCGTGTACAGAATTTCCCCTCCGACAATTTTGCTATTCTCGGATTGGTTGTTGCTTATTATGAGGTCGGTGTTTATCGTGCCGCCGTTGATTACAACGTAGGCGGCGGCGTTTTTCTCCGCTTCATCATCCCGAGTATCGCGATAATAGCTTGTCGCGCCCACGTAAATGCCGGGACCTTCTTGGTACTTGCCGTTTTGGTCAACGCCTCCTTGCACGGTGACGCCTTCGTTAATTATCAACACACCGCGAGAAATTCCGATAATCGGATTCTTTTGGAACTCGTTTCCCCAAATCGTCCAGAATTCGTCGTACTCGCCTTTTTCCCAATTCCCCCATAGCAGATTGGCGTTTGCCGAGAATGTTCCGCCGTTGAGTTCTATATGCGATTCTCCGCCGATGCCGCCGTATATCGCCATGCCGTAGTTGACGGAACTCGATGTGCCTAATCCTTGCACAACGCCGTCATTGACGATAAGCGTACCGCCGTCAACCCGGATCGTCTTGCCGGTAGAGGCGTAACTGCCGCCCTCGATAACCGCTTTTGCTCCGATTCCGACGTAAATAACGGCTTTTCGGGTACCCATATTCGATATTTTCGCGGTAAGCGCGCAGTTATCCACAAACGTCGCTTCCGTACCTTCACCGGTGACGGCAAACGCGTACTTGGTGCAATACGTAAACGAAAGCGTTGCGTTAACGTCGTATTTTCCGTGACTTAAATTGAGTTGCGGCAGGTAACTTGCGTTGCCCGTGACCGTAACGCGGCAGTCGGCGTAGCTGAGGTCGTCTTGTATGCGATCCGCCTCCACAACGCTCATCGGATCACTCGAAACTCCCCTCGTATACAACAATACGAAGTCGCTTTCATCGTCGGGATTGACGTCCTTAACCGTCAAATAAGCCTGATAACTGCTTAGATTTTCCAACGTCAAAACGTAGTTATAGAACTTTTTCGGTCTCCAAAGCACGACGTTGCCGTTTTGGTTATTTAGATTGAATCCCGCCGAAACGATTGCCCAGTTGTCTACCGAACCGCCGTACACGGCAACACTGCCGTGCGCGCCGTCCGTCAAGAATAACTTACCGCTTCCAACAAAGTTTTTCGCCGTGATTTTGCCGGTTTTTGCGGTAACGGTGCCGATGTCGGCTTGTCCGCTTACCGTAAGGACGGCTTCATCCGACAGGGTAACGTCTTGCGCCTTTCCGCCGTCAATCACTATTTGCGCGTTGCCGCTTGCGCGTATCGCCACTTGCGAAGAAGTCGTCACGGTGCAGCCCGACAATGTCGCGGAAGCGCCCGACACACTCAAAGAACCCAACTCGCTTCCGTTGATGACCGCTACGCCGCCTACGACGTATATCGCCGCAGTAGTCGTTAAATTCTCAGCCGTAAGGCTCTCGTTTACCGTCAGGGAAGAAACGGTAAGAACGACGTTTTTAAGCTCAACCGTCGCAAAAGTCAAGCTCGTAGCGCTTGCGGTGACCGAAGCGTTGCCGATTGCCCTAAACGCACCGCTTGCTTCTATTACCGCTTCCGTCGTGCCGTCAGCCGTAACGGTGACGCCGTTTAGCGTTAAATCCTTAGCGCCGATTACGGCTTTTTGCGCGGCAACGGAACCGCCCTCTATGTTAATGTCTAAGCCGTCTACCTGTATCGCAGTACCGCTCGACATAATTATTTTTGCGTCTTTTAGACTTATAGCCCCACCGCCGTATATGCCGTAGGTAGAAGCGTACAGCGTGCTTTCCGTCATACTCAGCGTACCGCTCGTAAGCTCAATACCCTTTGTTCGGTATACGCTATTGCCTATTACGGAACCCGAAACGCTTATGTTTGCGCCGTCACCCACAATTATGAAAGAATCGTTTTCGTCGTAGGAGATGACGCTTGCGTCGTTTTTAATCACTATATTCCCGTTGCCTGTATTTTGTATGGCGGTGCCGTAGCGCGCAAGAATCTCGGCGCCGTCTATTATTACGCTACCGCCGCCGTTGTTTCGTATGGCTCGGCTGCCGTCAACTTTTGCTCCGTTCTGCATGGTGAGAGTGCCGGTGCCTTTGTTTTCGATGACCACGGTGCCCGTGGTGCTGTAATGCGAGTATTCCGCGCTGCATCCGTCAATAACTACGTTGGCTTGCCCCGTAAGAGTTATGAGCGCGTAGTCCGTAGTCTCTTCCCTGACGGCAATTATTTTGCCGACGGTGTACCGTAAGGGCGTTGCTTTCAGGGTGTAGTTGCCGTACGCGGCAATTATGTAATAGTTGCAGAGCCCTCTGTAATCGCCCTCGTTGAGCAAGTCGAACGTCACCGTGCAATCGGCGCGAGTGCCATCCGAGAGGAGCCTGTCTTCTTCTATACCGCAAGCCAAAATGTTTTCGCCGTCGTAATACGTCTTTTTCGTCCCGGTCGTCTCCGTATAGGAGTAATTGTATAGGCGTATTCCGTCATCTTCATCGTGATAGTTTACGCTTACGCATCTTTGTTCGCCGTCGGGCGAAACATCGTATATTCTTACGTTGTAAGATATCCACTTGTCGTATCCGCCCGTCGTGGTACGGATATTGTTCGCGATCAAGTAATTATAATGCTTGATTGCCGTTACCGTAAGCGCGCCGTCGGCGTTTGCGGCAAGCGAATAGATATCCGAGAACAGACTCCATTTTTCGTCGTCTACCGTAACGCCTTCGTTCGGGCTAATCATCACCGTGCCGGAATAATCGTAGTTATAGCCGTTTGCTTTTTGGTTATTGGAATAAATATTTATCGTAACGGGCGTGCCTTCGTAACCGCCGTCTTTGATCGGTACGAATCCCTCCGATATGGGTTTATTTATGGTGGCGTATCCCTCTCCGCTTTGCAAGGTAGGCGCACCGCTCAAAATCAAATTGTCCTTGTGCATTACGCCGATAGCGTTTCTTGTTGCCGAAACGACGGAACCTCCGCTTACTGCAAGAGTCGCTACTTTTTTTGTGACAACGGAAATTGCCGTCGAGTATCCGGTCGCTCGAACTACGCCGCCGTTAATCGTTACGTTCAAAACGCCGTATATCGCGGTGCTCCCGTATGCGCTACCGGCAGATCCCGTGATCGTGCCGTTGTTGACGACAAGAGTCGCCGCATTGTTTACTCCTCCGCAAACGACATTGCCGTTACTTTCGATGGTACCGCCCTCTACCGTAAGCGTTCCGCCTTTCAGCGTGACGGCGCCCCCATAGTCGGCTGTATTTTTGATGTCGGCGTAGCTTATCACGTTCGCGTCGGATTCTATTTCGACGGTATTTGCCGATGCGGATGTAATAGAACCGCTAATGGTGTATTTGCCGTTGACGAACATAAACGCGCTTTCGCCGAGGTCAACGCCGTCGCCGTCAAAACAAATTTCGCAATCGGCGTATCCGCCGCTCGTCGCACGGTCCTTAGATAAGCAATCGAGTAGAACTTCGAGGCTCATGCCGGCTATTCCGATGATGTCGTCGCCGTCCGCAAGGGTATAGCCGTCGTCGGAATTTACAATCGTATATTTATATTGTTTGTCCGCGTTGCGCCAGACCGCACAAAAGTTCATCGGGTCGCTCCCTACGGTTATGACGTCCCCGGGGTAATATATAATACCGTTACACGTCCATGACGTAAGGTTATAGCCTGCTTTTGTCAACCCGTTGCCGCCCGGCAGAACAAACGTTTCATTCTCTATGTAATAGGCGCTTTTTACGGTTCCTTCGGCTTCGCCGATGTCGTAAGTAACAAGCACGCCGTCTCCGATTACAAGGTTGCCGTCCGCGTCGAATCCGTGTGCTTTACCGTCTTGAAGACCTATGAAATTCCACTTCGATTTATCTATGCTTACGCCTTGCCCGGCGTAAACCTTGACGATGTCGGCAAACTTAGTATAATTGCCGTCCGCGTCTTGATACGCAAACGTTACCGCCAAAGATTCGCCGCTATATCCGTTGTCCGTGATTTTCGGTTGCCTGCCTGCGGCTACCGTTTGGTGCAAACTCTGCAAAACGACGTCCGCGCCGTCCGATGTAAACGTGGGAGAACCGTAGATATTCATCGTTCCGCACAGCCAGACGCTCGCGTTGCGGTTGGTATCGTCTATGGCTATGTGGCTGTCTTGATCGGAACTATAGTAAATGCTGCTCGCCACAAAATCGCCGCTGTAAGTCATTGCGTTATTTTTTAAGATTCCGCCGCTCAACGTCAAAACGCCGTTCGACGTATCGGAACTTGCCGCAAACACATAAATCCCGCCGAATAATTCCGCCGTGTTGTCGCAGACAACGCCGCCGCTCATGCTAATTGCGCCGAGAGCGTATATCGCACCGCCCTGTCCTTCATAATATTTATCGCCGTAGCCGACCAAGCCTTGGGCTTTATTATTTTTGATACTGCCGCCTCGGATGTCCGCAGTCGCACCGGCTCCGACGTATATTCCTCCGCCTTGGAGGGATGTATTACCGCAAATGCTCCCGTTTTCCAAAACAAATGTGCCGCGACTGACGTAAACGCCTCCGCCGTAATTAACGTTGTTACCGCCGCATACCTTACCGCTTTTTGCTTCGCTCGTATCGGTAAGGGTAACAACGGCGGACTCGCCGTCAACGCCTATAACGTAACCGTTTTCCGTTCCCTCCGTAAGCCCTCTGTCCAAGGTGTGTCCGTTTAGGTCAAGAGTAACGCTCTTACCGCTAAAAACAAGCGGAAAATCCGCATTTTCGGCAGAGAAATCGGCATATAACTTGATAATGCCGTTTGTCGTTGCGGAATTGGCGGATTTAATAGCTTCCGCAAGCGAATCGTATCCGATCTCTTCTCCGCCATCCACGATGACGGTAACCGGGAATCCGTCCGCGACGGCTTCCGCGACGTAACCGCCGAGCCCGAATATTGCCGACAGCGCAAAGCACACCACCGCAACGCACGCCAAAATCACCGTATACACTTTAACTCCGTTCATACAAAACCTCCGAGACCGAGAATGCCCATAATAATCCGTTCGAGAACAATAATTTACCGCCTATATCTTACCAAAAACGTCATTGCAAAAAAAGGGCGCACCGCCCCTATAAAAGATTCTTTACCAATCTTTACTTTTGCCTCTCCCCGAGATCGGCACCGGCAGAGTACCGAACGTAAAGCCTTGAGCATGATTTTTTGCTAAGCTACATTGAAAAAAAGCACGTTAGCAATGCAAAGGAAATCTCTTGCAAGAGAGCTTCCGTCACTGTATAATATAAACGATATGCAATTCAAAATTACCAACGGTTCCGTCTCCTACGGCGCGAATACCGTGCTTACGAACATTAATTTTGAAATCCGCGACCGAGAAAAAATCGCCGTTGTCGGGCGAAACGGTTGCGGCAAAACGACTCTGCTCCGCGCCGTCACCGGGGAAGCCGCTCTCGAAGAAGGTACGGGCGAAGAGGGCTTTTCAGTCACGCGCACATCGGGACTGACCGTAGGATATCTCAAACAAAATTCTTTTGCAGATGACAACGCCACCATGGCGGAAGAAATACTCAAAGTATTTAAGCCGATAACCGATTTGGAAGCCAAAACGGAGAGGCTCCTTGCTCTCATGCAGAACGACCATTCCGAAGACCTCGTGCGCGAATACGCCAAAGCGCAGGAACGATACGAGTTTTTGGGCGGTTACACATACATGAAAGAGTACGCGACCGCCGTCAAGAAGTTGGGCTTTACCGAGGAGGACAAGGCAAAAAGGCTGAACGAGTTTTCCGGCGGACAACGCACGAAAATCGCGTTTATCAAGCTTTTGCTCTCAAAACCGGACATATTGCTATTGGACGAGCCGACCAACCACTTGGATATAACCGCCGTGGAGTGGCTCGAAGGATACCTCAAAACTTATCCTTCCGCTGTGGTAATCGTGTCGCACGACCGTATGTTTCTCAATAAAATCGTCGGCAAAGTCTACGAGATCGAGTACGGCGAAACCAAGTGTTACCCCGGCAATTACTCCGATTTTGAACGCCGCAAAAGAGAAAATTACATCAAACAACGCAAAGACTACGACCTGCAACAAGCCGAGATCAAACGGCTGACCGCCCTCGTCGAACGATTCCGCTACAAAGCTTCGAAAGCCGCTATGGCGCAATCCAAACTCAAACAAATAGAGCGCATACGCACGGCGGAAGAGCCGGACAGATACGACTTGCGCACATTCCGCGCAAGTTTCGAGCCGGAAGTACAAAGCTCGCAAAACACTCTTTTCGTCAAAGATATGGTCGTCGGTTACTCGCCGACAGAACCGCTTGCCAAAGTCAACTTCGAACTCGAACGCGGTACCAAACTCGGCATCATAGGCGCAAACGGCATAGGCAAATCGACTCTGCTCAAAACGCTTATCGGCAAAGTCCCTGCGCTGAGCGGCTACTATATGTTCGGTGCCAACGTCAAAATAGGCTACTTCGACCAGCAAAGCGCCGAAATGCACGGCAGCAAAACGGTATATGACAGCTTCTACGACGAGTTCCCCTTCATGAATACCACCGAGGTGCGCTCCTCGCTCGGAGCCTTCCTGTTTACGGGTGAAGACGTATTCAAAACCGTAGACAATCTATCCGGCGGAGAAAAAGTCAGGCTTGCGCTATGCAAAATCTTCAAGCGTCGCCCGAACGTCCTCATTCTCGACGAGCCGACCAACCACATGGACATCGTCGGCAAAGAGACACTCGAAAACATGTTGTCCGCCTACACGGGCACCGTTATCGTAGTATCGCACGACCGTTATTTTATAAATAAGATAGCCGACGAGTTACTCGTGTTTGACGGAAAACAAGTAACGCTTTACCCCATGCGTTACGAGCAATACGAGGAGCGCGTACTTAACGCATTGCCGGCCGCGGAAGCTCCCGAGCAAAAAACCGAAAAGAAACAAAACTCCAAGAAAGGGTTCCTGACTCCCCTGAAAGAGTTATCCATAAAGACGAAAAGGATAAATAAACTGGAATCGCTGATTGAGCAAACGGAAGGAGAAATTGCCAAAAGAAAGGAGCTATTGGATAGCCCCGAAGTGTATTCCGATTACGTCAAAATTACCGCTCTCCAATCCGAGATAGAGGAGCTTGACGCCCTCCTTACGGATTATACGGAGGAGTGGAGCGAGCTTGAAGAATCTCTTAGCGCCGCGCCGCCTCGTCCATGATTGTACGTGCGCCGTAGACGACGAGTTTGGTGATATGTAAGCACAGTTCTTCAAGGCTTTCCGATTCCTTATCGTTTATCCAGCGCAAGTACGCCGAAAGCATGCCGCCCGAAATAAATTCCAAGCAATCGCGCGCTTCGATTTCGTCTTTGAAAAGACCCTCATTGCATTCGATGACGTTATCCAAAATCTTGTTTTTGATTTTATTTTCGAATCCGACGGCGGGTTTTAAGCGCAAAAGCTTCTCAACAAACAAAATATCGTTGTTCAAAGACGTCGTCATTTTTGAAAGATACGGATATGGATTCTCCAAAAAGTCGCGTAGGTCAAGGCTCGTAAACACTTGCGTCGCGCGTTCGATGATGTCGCCTTCGATCTCCTCCAACACATCCGGTATGCCGGAATAGTGCGAGTAGAACGTTTTGCGATTGATGTTGGCGGCTTCGGCAATCTCGGAGATTGTTATATCTTCGTAATTTTTTTTGGCAAGTTTTTCCAAAAACGCCATTCTGATTGCTTTTTTCGTCTTTATACTGCGTTTATCGAGTGCTCTGCGCATTTTTGTCTCCTTAGTTTTACACATATTGTGAACGATTGTTACTTATGCCACATTTCCTTAGAGAATGTCCGTTCTCTTTTAATCATTAAGCATTATAATATACTTACGATATTATGTCAAGAGGTAGTTGCATGGTAGTTTTCAACGAATTTGTGAAAATACTGTTTTTATTCGCCGTGGGCGCGTCGTTCGGTTGGGTTTTCGAGTTGGTCGGCAGAAGTTACCGCGCCAAACGCTTGATCAACCCGGGCTTTCTGTCGGGTCCCGCGCTTCCCATTTACGGGTTCGGCGTAGTGGCGTTGTACTACCTCAGCACCATACCTATGGATTTTATACCGTTCCCGTGGCTCCGCGCGATTTTCTACATCGTGCTCGTTATGATAATCATGACAGCCTTCGAGTTTGTCGGCGGATTGATCTTTATCAAAGGCATGGGACTTAAACTTTGGGACTACAGTACGCGCAAAGGCAATATCATGGGCATAATTTGTCCGCTGTTCACCGCTCTTTGGGGGCTGTGCGGCGCGATATACTACTACGGAGTGCATCCTTGGTTGAAGCTCGGCGCGGAGTGGGCGCCAACGAACAAAGTGTTTATACTTTTCCTCGGCGTGTATTACGGAATATTGCTTGTAGACCTTGCGTTTGCGCTGCATGTCGGAGTCAAGCTCCGCCAAATAGTCGGCAAAGTCAAAGACACCGTCATCAACTGGCAGGAATACAAAGAAAAGCTCATCAAAGGCTACAAAGAGCAGGGCTTACGTGCGCCGTTCTTTACCATCAACTCCAAAATGACGGCGTTCTTCAAGCATAAATCGGCGGCGGAAGAAGAGGACAAAAACGACGTGGTAAACGTTGACCCGAACGACATAATCATCCCCGAAGATACCGACAAAAATAAATGATACTGCGCTTACCTTCGGAAGACGATTTTATCGACGAATACGATAAGATTACCTCATGCGCCAACTATGAGGAACTCACTAAACACGTCCAGCACTCGCGCGTTTCCGTGGCTCGGCATGCGTTGGCGGTAGCCGTTTTGGCGTACAGAATAGCCAAATTCATACGATTGAGGCTTGATTATCGCGCGCTAGTGCGCGGATCGCTTCTTCACGACTATTTTTTCTACGATTGGCACGACAAAAACAAAGGCTTCCGTTTGCATGGTTCGCGCCATGCCGGGATAGCCTTGTATAATGCCGATAGAGATTTTGATTTAAGTCCCGTGGAACGCAATATGATAGCGTCGCATATGTTTCCGCTTTCGCTTACCGCGCTCCCGAAATACAAAGAGTCGTGGATGCTTACCTTATCGGATAAGATCGTCACGCTGATGGAAGTATTTCGTATAACCGATTGATTTAGCTTTCGGGTTCCGTTTCCGCGTTGTCGTCGGTCACGTTTTCTTCTTGCTGAGTGGCTTTCGATTTGATTTTATCCAGGGCATAACGCTTAATTGTCATCGCGCCGTCTTCTCCGCAAACTTTGACCTTAACTTCCGCGCGCAAGGGGTCGTTTTCGAGTACGACGCCTTCGCCGTCCGGCGTTTTGCAGGTTGAGTGCACCTTGGGCATTTTTTTGTACATGGTTTGGTAATAATCGTTCTCGTACCTCAGACAGCACATCAGCTTGCCGCAACAACCGTTAATTTTGGTCGGATTCAACGAAAGCCCTTGATACTTAGCCATTTTGATGCTTACTTTGTCGTAGTCTTGCAGGAACGTTATACAGCAGCAAGGTCTGCCGCATTGAGCAAGCGCGCCTTGCAACTTGATGTTTTCCCTCTCGTAAATCTGCCTGAGCTCTATCCTGTTGTGATACATGCCGGCAAGATCGCGGACAAGCTCGCGGAAATCTATGCGGTTGTCCGCGGTAAAATATATGATTATCTTGGCGCGATCGAACGTGTATTCGGCGTCGACAACCTTCATCGGGAGCTTGTGCTCGTTTGCCTTCTTTTGCGTTTCCGACACCAGTCTGTCGCGTTCGGCGATGTTCTTTTCGTGCTGTTTGTCGTCTTGCTCGGTCGCTTTGCGTATGACGGGTTTGAGCGGCATGACTATGTCCGCGTCCGCTACTTCTCTGTTGCCGAACGCCACTTTGGCGTACTCCAAGCCCCTTGCCGTTTCTATTATCGCGTTGTCATTCTCGCGAAATTGTTCCCCATTCGGGTCGAAATAGTATACCTTTTGCGAGGTTTTGAACTTTATGCCTATGACTATCGCCATTTGTATTTTGCCTCCAATATATCAAATAATACTCTTTCCGCAACCGTTTGCGGAGAGACGTTTGCCTTTAACATGTCTTCCCCGTTCTTGACGGCAAGTATCGCCATGGCTAAGCTTGCCTCGGTGAAGCCTTCCCCTATAATCTCCAAGTCGTAGTCCCTGTTGAGCGTGTTCGGCGGCGCGGAACTGCCGCTCTTTTTGACGAGCACGTCTCTAAGGATTATCTCCGTAAATCCGAGTGCCAAAACGATGTTCTCTTTGCCGAACATCGGGCGCGTGGCGTACTCTACCACCACTGATGACTTACGGCAATTCTTTAGCGTATCGAAGCAATCGGCGTATATTTCGGCGAAGTTGCCGTCGTCGGCAAAGGCGTAAGCGCGCGCAAAACTGCCTCCCGCAAGAGTAGACGCAAGTTCCGCCTCCGCGCGTTCGTGCCCGTCGCCGATAAGCTCGGCGTAAATCTCTTGTGCGGTAAAGCTCGGAAGATATATCTTTTTTGCACGCGACTTGATCGTTTGCAGCAGCGGAATTTCGCTTGCCGTGAACAACACTATCGTTACGCCGGCGGTAGGTTCTTCAAAAACTTTGAGCAACTTGTTTTGCACCTGCGGCAATAACTTTTCCGCGTTATTTATAAAATACAGCTTGCGTGAGCCCTCCCAACCGCCGAGTATGCTGTCTTCTATCAACGATACTGCGTCTTCCACTTTCATTTTGCCGTCTTCGTTGTAGCGTTTGACGTTTGGATGAGAGTCTTGATAGACGCGTTTGCATTGCGAGCACTCTCCGCAACCGCCCAAAGGGCACAGCAGAGAAGTCGCGAACAAATACATGAACGCTTTGCGCGTGGCGGTATCGTCGCCGACAACGATGTATGCGTGAGAAACCTGATTTTCCGTAACGTCCTTGCGAAAATCGCGGAAAGCCTTACTTTTGACAATGAGGTCGCTGATCATACTATGCCGTGCTCCCTGAGTACCTCAACGATTTTGCGATGGGTGATCTCTTTGTTTTCGTCCGGGACGACGGGAATTATGCGTTCGGGTTCGCGTGCCAACATTTTTTTGTAGCCGATGTAGGTCTTGGCGTGGAATTCGGCGGATTCGCGCTCCATTCTATCGTCCAAAATCTGTTTGCCGGAACGTTTGCGCCAGCTGTCCGCCGGATCCATATCTATAAATATGGTAAGGTAAGGCATGCAATAGTCCCTTGCGTAGGCGTTCAACTCGTAAACGCGGTCGATGCCGAGTTCGCGCGCCTCTCCCTGATATGCAAGCGAAGAATCTATATATCTGTCGCAAACCACGGTAATTCCGTTTGCAAGCGACGGCAAAATGAGGTTGTCTATGTGTTCCGTGCGTTGAGCGGCAAACAATTGTGCCTCCACCAACGGCGAGATCGTCAAGGAAGTATCCAACAAAATATCGCGTATCTTTTCCGCAACGGGAGTACCGCCCGGTTCGCGGGTAAAGATATGAGGTATGCCGCTACTCTCAAAATATTCTTTCAGCATACGAAGCTGAGTCGATTTCCCTACGCCCTCGCATCCTTCCAAAGTTATAAAACGTGCTTCCATAATTTTTATTTTACCATAATTCCGCGCTTTTGGGAATATATTCGAAGTGATTTTTTAATTTAGTAAATTCCGGTGAATTGTAAAATATGTTGCGACAAAAAACGTGGTTCATCTCAAGTATTGCCGATACAAATGTACATACCCAAAAAACAAAAAACCGAGTAACTTTTCAATGTATCCCAACAAAAAATTATATAGGAAAAGCAAAAAGTTTGTTTTCCCTATTGACATCGTGCGGAAGATACGATATATTTTTTGTAAGTATACTATGGAGGAGCTATTTGTATA
>CAVIFU010000007.1:0-50703 GCA_963642145.1 Ruminococcus bicirculans (ex Wegman et al. 2014) | reverse complement strand
GCGTCAAAAACATAAATGACAACACAAGCACGATCAAAAAAACTAATTTAACTACTCTTTTCATTTCAATTCTCCTTGTTTTTTATATGCAAAACAGCCGTCGGAGCGCACTCCGACGGCTGTTTAGATCAAATTACAGATGTACTGTCGAGCAAAAACTCGCTACGCTTTGGGCATAGTTATGCTGTCCGACTGTAAGGAATTGTCTCATATGCGCCTCTCTTCGTCAAGCGAATTTTTACATTGTTATTGTAATATTTCGGTAAATTTTTGTCAATTGTTTTTATTGCGTCGGGTTATATAAAAAAACTCCCATGCGGCTCGGAGCAAGCCATGGGAGTTTGCGGATTGAAGTTTACGGTTACGCCTACCGAACGTTTTAGGTTTGTTGGAATTTGACGGCGTTTGCGGAAGTATCGTCGTCGCGGTTATCATCGGTGACGCCCGCAAACTGCGAATTGTACAGCTCGTAGTAGAAGCCCTTCTTTGCCATGAGCGTTTCATGGTTGCCCTGCTCCACAACGTCGCCGTGATTCATGACGAGTATGACGGCGGCATGCTTGATTGTTGAAAGTCTGTGGGCGATAACAAAGCTCGTTTTGCCTTCCATCATAGCAAGCATTGCGCTTTGGATGTACTTCTCGGTGCGAGTGTCAACCGAGCTCGTCGCTTCATCCAAAATGATAATCTTGGGCTTTTTGAGTATGGCTCTGGCTATGGTCAAAAGTTGCTTTTGTCCGGCGGAAATATTGCTTGCGTCCTCGTTTAGTACGGTGTCGTAGCCGTGCTCCATGGTTTGGATGAAGCTATCCGCGTAAGCCTCTTTGGCAGCCTCGATTATTTCTTCTCTCGTGGCGTTCGGGTTGCCGTAAGCGATGTTTTCGGCTACCGTACCGTTGAATAGCCACGTATCTTGCAATACCATGCCGTACAGGCTCCTGAGGTCGTCGCGCGAGTAGTCGCGTATGTCTACGCCGTCTACTTTGATTACGCCGCCGTCTATCTCATAGAAGCGCATCAGGAGGTTTACCATGGTTGTTTTGCCCGCGCCCGTAGGTCCTACTATAGCTATGCTTTCGCCTGCATTGACGTGAAGCGACAAATCCGTAATAAGCGGTTTATCCTTGCTGTAAGAGAACGCTACGTGTTCGAGATCGACTTCGCCTTTGGCGTCCGCAACGCTTATGGACTTTTCGCCCTCCGGAGTCATTTCTTCGAGATCAAATACCTGGAAGACGCGCTCCGCCGCCGCAATGGACGATTGTATGGTGTTGGCGATGTTGCTGATATTTTCGATGGGCTGAGCGAATTGCCTCGTGTAGGACAACAGCGCCTGTATATCGCCTATCGTGACGAGTCCGTTGCCGGCACGAATACCGCCTCCCACGCAAATACCCACGTATACCAAGTTATCGATAAACTTGATGCTTGGCAAAATGATACCGGCAAGGAATTGCGATTTGCGCGTGGCGCGTTTGAGTTCCTTGTTTATCTTCTCATATGCCTCTATGCTGTTTGCCTCTTGGTTGTAGAGTTTGATTACGCGGTGCCCCGTATACATCTCCTCGATGTGTCCGTTAAGCTCGCCTATACGTTTTTGTTGGCGCGCGAACTCTATCTGCGAACGCTTGACGATTATACCGGATACCACAAGCAGTAGCGGTAAGCTGACAAGCGCGACAAGCGACATCAGCCAATCTATACGCGCCATCATAATAAATACGCCCACAACCGTCATGACGCCCGTAATTATCTGGTTAATGCTGTCCTGAAGCGTCAGCGATATCATCTCTATATCTATGGTGAAACGCGCCAAAACGTCGCCTATCGGCGTAGCGTCAAAGTACGAAAGCGGTACTTTGTCGAGCTTGTTTTTGACGTCGGTACGCATGCGCCTGACTACTCTTTGGCTCATCGTGGCGGCTATGAGTCCGCTGGTAAAGGTGAACAGGGCGTTGAGGACGTAAAGTCCCGCGCACGTAAGCAGTACCGGCGCAATGTAGGAGTACAGAAGGTTGTTGCCGCCCTTGGACGGACGATCGATGTTTATGAAGTATTGTATGGAATCCACCAACGCGTTGGTGACCTTCTTCATGACATCCGGAACCCAAATGCCGAACCAGGCGCCTATCGCCGCTATGACAATCATGGCAATAAGCATGGGGTACTGCGGTTTGAGGTACTTGATAAGGCGCACAAGCGTGCCTTTGAAGTTCTCCGCTTTGTCTACTTCTTTGATTTCGGGTCCGCCGACGCCCAAAGATTTGCCGAGGTCGAATCCGCCGCCGGAAGATTGCTGTTTGGTGCTATCGGAGAATCCTTGATTTTTCTCGTCGTAATCGCTCATAGACCAAGCTCCTCCTCACTCATTTGCGAAAGCGCAATATCTCTGTACACCTTGCAGTTGTGCACAAGATACTCGTGCGTGCCTTGACCTACGATCTTGCCGCCGTCAAGCACTATGATGTTGTCCGCGTCCATAATGGTGCCTATGCGCTGTGCCACGATAATCGTTGCGGACTCTGTTGTGATGCTCTTTAACGCCATACGCAAATTCTTGTCTGTGCGGAAGTCGAGCGCCGAGAAGCTGTCGTCAAAGATAAGCACTTCCGGCTTACGGATAATGGCGCGCGCGATGGCAAGACGCTGGCGTTGTCCGCCGCTGAAATTGCCGCCGCCCTGCTCTACCTTGGAGTCGAGTCCGTCTTCCTTTTCACGGACGAACGCGTCGCTCTGGGCTATGGAAAGCGCTTCCCACATATCTTCTTCGGTGGCGTCGGGCTTGCCGTAGCGCAGGTTATCCCTGATGGTGCCGCTGAACAATACCGAGCGTTGAGGCACGAAGCCTATCTTGTTGCGCAGCTCCTCTTGCGGAATATCTTTGACATTTACGCCGTCTATCTCTATACTGCCCTCCGTGGCGTCGTAGAACCGCGGTATCAGGTTGATTACGGTACTCTTACCGCTACCCGTACCGCCGACAATGGCGGTAACTTTGCCCCGTTCCGCATGGAAGTCGATGTCCGAAAGAATATTGTTCTCCGCGTCCCGAGAGTACTTGAAGTTGACGTGACTGAACTTAACGCTGCCGGACGAAGTATAATTTCTATTGGGTTTTTGGGGATCTTTAAGTTCGAGATCGGTATCCAATATTTGGTTGATACGCAATGCGGAAGCCGTTGCGCGGGGGAACATGACAAACACGGTTGCCACCATTACGAGCGCAAGCATTATCTGCGTCATGTACTGGATGACAGCCATCATGTCGCCGACGTCGATATTTTCGTTAAAAGCTATTTGCTTACTTGCGCGCCACACTACGCCTACCATGGAACAGTTCATGACTACCGAGATAAGCGGAGCCATGACGGCGCACCACTTGTTGACGGTGATGGAAGTCTTGGTCAGGCTATCGTTGACCTCGGAGAACTTAGCATTCTCGGTAGCTTGCTTATTGAAAGCGCGCACGACGCGGATACCCGTCAAGCCTTCGCGCGTGATAAGCGTGAGCCTGTCTATTTTGTCCTGTATTACTTGGAACAGCGGGAAGACTATCTTTGCCGCTACCCACGAGGATATAACGAGGATCGGTATATCGTACAGGATAACCGCCGTCATCTTCCACGACTTTTGCGCAGCCATGATAAATCCGCCTATAAGGGTGATGGGAGCTATTAACCCGGTACGCAACACGAGTAAGAAGACCGATTGAATTTGGTTGACGTCGTTTGTCGAACGCGTAATAAGACTTGCCGTAGAGAACTTGTCAAACTCTATCAGGGAGAATGTTTCTACCTTGGCAAAAGTTTTGCTCCTGATTATCGCCGAGAATTCCGCCGTCAGCTTGCTGCTTAGCAATGCCGCCAAAATAGCCGATCCGCATGCGGCTACGGTAAGAAGCAACATGTATCCGCCGCGAATAAGAATAAATCTCAAATCGTCCGTTTGTTGCGTTTTGCCGTCCGGGAGCATCATGTCCTTGTAAGTCTTGAATTCGACCAAAGAAACGCTGAATACGTCTTTGAGTTCGCCGTTCTCGAAGGCTTGCTTGCGCGTGCCGGTAGAACTCAGCGTTATGTAGTTGCCGAGCTTGATAAAGAACTGCTTTATCTTCATGCCGACGGTAGCTTGATCTTTGAGCGCGGTTTGCTTATCTCCGGAATCCGAAACGCTGTAATACTTGGCTACTTCCTTGATGATTTTTGCCGGTTTTTTGTCATTAAAATTCAATAAGTTTGCTATAAGTATGAGGTCGTCGTTCGACGTATACTTATTGCATATCTCGTTAATTGACTTGGTGAGGTCGGTTATTTCCGCTTCCGTAAACTCGTCGTAATACTTGTTGGAGGTGATCAGTGCGTCTATGAGTATTGCCGCGTTGTATGCGGAAGCCTTCTCTTGCGCCTTCTCGTCCGTTATTCCGCGATGGGTGGAAACCCACTTCTCGCCTTGATATTTGTAGGCGTAACCCAGTACGTTGTTGCAAATAATGACTTCGTAATCGGGCATCTCGTCCGGACGTCCGGTATAGGACTCCTTGGCGGTGGCTACTTCGTTGCCGTCGGAATCCGAATACTTGTAGATGACTTTGTCTTGCTCGTAAGCTCTGCCGTATGCGTCGGTTGCCAAACGATTACCGTCCTTGTCCACGGGAACGGGCATGAGGTTGCCGTACTCCGAATGCTTCATGCAGCTGATGCAAGCGGTCAAAATACGTCTGTTGGACTCGTTGCTCATGGCGTCTTCTTCCACCCTCGGGTCTTGATTGAGCAGTCCGTTGACGGTTATGTCGCTCGATCCGCTATTAGAAGACGTTCCTTTGCCGATCTTTATGGATGAAGGATTGCTTTGGTTGTCTTTGTCGAAAACAAGCAACATATTGATGACCGTCGCTATTTCATCTCTATCGGCATCGGTAAAATACACGCCATAGTAGTCCGGTTCCCATTTTGCCCAATCGCTTTCCGCCACGTTTGCATCGCGCCACTCGAAAGCCTTGCGCTGATAAGGCTCCAAACCGTTCAAAAACGGCGTAAGCACGTTGTCAAACAGCTCTTTGCTATCCTTGACCGGTATATCGCGGAAAACAAACTCTATTATTACTCCTGAGCCGTTTGCCTTGCGGTCCTCTTCCTCTATGGCTTTGGCAAGGTCGTAAGTTGAGAATCCGTCTACCATTTCAAAAACGGGAATGGTATCTTCATCGTAGCCTTTGAGCGTGCGTTCCGAGTCAACGGATCCGAGGCTGTCCGGCTTTTGCATTTCTAAGTGTTCGTACAACGGCTCATAGTCGATGTAGATGCCGTCGTCTATGATCTCCGACATCTTTTCCGGCAAATATAGTTCGGCTACCGCCTGACAGGTAACCAGAAGAATAATTGCGACAACTATCCACGCCATCGGTTTGAGATTTTTAAGGAGTTTGATCATTCATCTTTCCTTATCCGAAACGAAATTTACTACAATACACTATACTATAATAACTAATTTATGTCAATAAGGACTTGAAAAATTTGTCGGTCCGCGTAACAAAAACGCGGATATTGTTGCGTAATAAAATCGGAAAAACGTACATTCGCCGTATGCAAAATCGGCGGTTGTTTTGCAAAAATAAAGGGACCGCACGCGCAGTCCCTTTGCTACGATTTAACGATTTTTACTTAATGAGGCTCTCCTGCCAGCAATCGGGAGGAGTGAGTCCCATAAGCGTTACCACAGTGCCCGCAAC
The DNA here is from genome assembly GCA_963642145.1 of Ruminococcus bicirculans (ex Wegman et al. 2014). Lineage (GTDB taxonomy): Bacteria > Bacillota > Clostridia > Christensenellales > DTU072 > Stercoripulliclostridium_A. The sequence continues at coordinate 44,975 of CAVIFU010000007.1, read as the reverse complement.
GTTTGCAAGTCCCGCGCCCGGTACGTCTTTAAGCTCGACGTCCGCTCCGTGTATGATGAACGGTACGGGATTCAAGCTGTGAGCGGTACGAGTTTGTATCTGCCCCTTCTTGTTCTTTTCGAGCATCTCGTCCGCGTTGCCGTGATCTGCGGTAACTACCAAAATCGCGTTCTCCGCGTCAACGACGGGAAGAAGCCTCGACAGTCCCAAATCTACGGCTTCGACTCCGATTACCGTCGCGTCGAAATTGCCGGTGTGCCCTACCATGTCGCCGTTGGGGTAATTGCAACGTATAAAGCCGTATTTGTGCGACTTGACAGCCTCTATCACCTTGTCCGTAACTTCTGCGGACTTCATCCACGGACGCTCGTCGAAAGACACTTTGTCGGAGGGAACTTCCTCAAAAGTTTCGAGCTCTTCGCTAAATTTTTCGCTGCGATTGCCGTTCCAAAAATATGTCACGTGACCGTACTTTTGGGTTTCCGAAACAGCGTATTGCGGTATCCCATTCTTGACAAGGAACTCGCTCAACGTATTCTTGATGCACGGAGGCTCGACAAGGAAGCGTTTGGGCAAATGCATGTCTCCGTCATATTGGAGCATGCCTGCGTACAGCACTTTGGGAGCGTTGCCGCGATCGAATGCGTCAAAATTATCGTTATCGAACGCCATGCTGATTTCTATTGCACGGTCACCGCGGAAGTTAAACAAAATTACCGAGTCGCCGTCCTCGATTTTGCCTACGGGTTCGCCGTTTTGCGTGACGACGAAAGCGGGCAAATCTTGGTCGATAACGCCGGGGTTTTCCGCACGATAAGTTTCGATAGCTTCTTTGGCGGAAGCAAAGCCTCTGCCCTTGCCGTAGACGTGCACGTCGTAACCCTGTTTGACCATATCCCAGTTGGCACAATACCTATCCATCGTGATCTTCATTCTGCCGCCGCCGGACGCGATACGCGCGTCGAAATCGTCATCGTTCAGGTTCGCGATAGCCTCTTCAAGTTGATCCACATAGGCGAGCGCGCTTGTTGCGGGAACGTCTCTGCCGTCAAGCAAAACGTGTATTCTGACGCGTTTGACGCCTTCCTTCTTTGCCTCGCCTATCATGGCGATAAGGTGAGAAATGTTGGAATGCACGTTGCCGTCCGAAAGCAAGCCGATGAAGTGCAAAGTCTTGCCGTTTGCAACGCAATTGTCCCTAAGCTCCGTCCAAGCTTTGGACGCGTATATCGCGCCCGAAGAGATGGATTCGTTGACAAGTTTTGCGCCCTGCGAATAGATTTGTCCGCAACCGAGAGCGTTGTGCCCGACTTCGCTGTTGCCCATATCCTCATCCGAGGGTAAACCCACGGCGGTACCGTGGGCTTTGAGGTAGGTATAGGGGCAAGTGAACATAAGCTTATCGAGGGTGGGAGTGCGCGCCGTCTTGACTGCGTCGCCCAAACCCGTAGACGATTTGCCTACGCCGTCCATAACCACTAAAACTATTTGTTTATCCATAATTTATCTTAATAATGTACGACCTTTGCGAAGTCTTCTGCTTTGAGGGAAGCGCCGCCGATAAGTCCGCCGTCGATTTCCGGTTGAGCCATGAGCTCGGAAGCATTCTTGGCGTTCATGCTGCCGCCGTATTGGATACGCATTGCGTGAGCGGAAGTTTTGCCGTAGAGTTTGCGAATAGCCTTACGTATAACGGCGATGGTGTCGTTGGCGTCCTTGGCGGAAGCCGTTCTGCCGGTGCCGATTGCCCATACGGGTTCGTAAGCAACTACTATTCTCTTGAGAAGCGCTCTGTCGATGCCGTCGAACGCGCCGTTGATTTGACGTACTACTACTTCCGTGGTCTTGCCGGACTCACGCTCTGCAAGAGTTTCGCCTACGCAGATGATGGGTTTGAGCCCCGCTTCGAGAGCAGCCTTTACGCGAGCGTTGACGGATTCGTCTGTCTCGCCGAAATATTGCCTTCTTTCGCTATGTCCTATAATGACGTATTCGACTTTGAGTTCTTTGAGCATTTCGGCAGAAATCTCTCCCGTATATGCGCCTTTGGGAGCCCAATGTACGTTTTGTGCGCCAAGTTTGACATTGCTTCCGCGAAGAGATTTGCGAGCGATATCTATATCGGTGAACGGTACGCAAACTACTACTTCGCACTTAGCGTCCGCGACAAGGGGTACGAGTTCTTTGATGAGCTCTTTGGTGCCCTTGTTCGTATTATTCATCTTCCAGTTGCCTGCTATGATAGGTCTTTTCATTGTATTTCTCCTTTTGAATAATGATTTTATTTGTTGTCGAGGCATGCGACGCCGGGCAATTCAAGTCCCTCTAAGAATTCGAGAGACGCTCCGCCGCCGGTAGAGATATGCGTCATCTTGTCCGCAAATCCGAGTTGTTTGACTGCCGCCGCGCTGTCGCCGCCGCCGATGATGGTGGTTGCGTCGGTCGCTTCCGCCAAAGCTTTGGCTACCGCGATGGTGCCCTTAGCGAGTACGGGGTTCTCGAACACGCCCATAGGTCCGTTCCAGATAACGGTCTTGGCATTTTTGACTGCGTCGGCGTAGATCTCGCGGGTCTTTTCGCCTATATCGAGTCCCATCATATCATCCGGTATTGCGGACGCGGGTACGGTCTTGACTTCTACGGGTCCGTCGATGGGGTCCGGGAAATCGTGGGAAACTACGGTGTCTACGGGAAGGAGCATCTTGATGCCCTTTGCTTCCGCCTTAGCCATGAGTTCTTTGGCAAGGTCTACTTTGTCGAGTTCGCAAAGTCCGGTGCCTACGCCGTAGCCTTTGGCTTTGAAGAAAGTGTACGCCATGGCTCCGCCTATGATAAGGGTGTCTACTTTGTCGATGAGGTTATTGATAACGCCGATCTTGTCGGAAACTTTTGCTCCGCCGAGAATGGCTACAAAGGGTCTGCGCGGATTCTCCAATGCGCCGCCCATAACGTCGAGTTCTTTGCCTATAAGGAAGCCGGCAACGGCAGCCTCGCAAAGATGATATTGGGCAATACCGGCAGTGGATGCGTGCGCGCGATGCGCCGTACCGAAAGCGTCGTTAACGTATATATCGCAAAATTCTGCCAAAGCTTTGCAGAAGTTTTCGTCGTTTTTGGTTTCTTCCTCATGGAAGCGGAGGTTCTCGAGGAGAACTACGTCGCCGTCCTTCATGTTGGCAACCGCTTTGTGAGCGGATTCGCCTATAACGTCGGTAGCGAAAGTTACTTTGCCGCCGAGAAGCTCGTTAAGCCTTGCAGCCACGGGCGCGAGAGAGCACTTTTTGAGGGTGAGAGCGACAAGCTCTTCACGGGTTTTGCCCTCGTCTTCCGGCTTAATCTTTTTGATTTTGTCATTGAAAATGTTATACGGTCTGCCAAGGTGAGAGCAAAGGATAACTTTTGCGCCGTGCTCCATAAGATACTTAATGGTGGGAAGCGCGCCTTGAATGCGGTTTTCGTCGGTAATGACGCCGTTCTTCATCGGAACGTTCAAGTCGACGCGGACAAGACATTTCTTGCCCTTGACATCTACGTCTTTGACGGTTTTCTTGTTCATATCGATCTCCTAAAGAAAAGATTTCAGTTCAGCGTTCGGTTGTTACCGAACCGCCTTATGTATTATAACACCGATTGCAGATATCGGCAATTATTATCTACTACTTTTTTACTATATTTACATTAAATCTTAATTAAAACGTGCAAAAAAACACCGAACCACGAACATATGCGCATTGATTTTCTCAATTCAAGTCGTCAAACATATGCGCGACGTCGTATATGTCTTGTTTAGTCGTCGCCGAGAAAACTTTGAGCTTGATTTCCTTGCCGCCGCGGAGTCCGCGCGTATATGCGGCAACGTGGCTCTTGATGTTGTTGACGGCTACTCGCTCCGGCAAAATCGCAAGTAACGACTCGAAGTGTTCCCTGACGATACTCCCTATGTTTACATCCGCGCGGACACCGCGCAACTCCGCAAAAATCCACGGTTTGCCTATCGCTCCGCGCGCTATTGCCACGCCGTCTACGCCCGTACGGAGCATCGCTTCGCAGGACGCCTCGTCCGTAACGTCGCCGTTACCTATAACGGGTATGCCCACGCTGTCTTTGACGCGCGCGATTTGACCGTAATCGGCTTTGCCCGAATACATCATCTCACGCGTCCTGCCGTGGACGGTTACCTCTTTGCCACCGGAACGCTCTATTGCCTTTGCGACCTCGACGGCGTTAATGTGCTCGGCGTCGAATCCGAGTCTGATCTTTGCCGTTACCGGGCGCCCTTCTGACGCGTGTACCGCGCTACTCACCACTTCCGACAATCTGCCCACGTCCGTAAGTAATGCGGAGCCTTCGCCGTTTTTGACGATTTTAGGCACGGGACAACCGAAATTCAAGTCTATTATATCGAATTTATCCAAGACGGGTAGGCGCACGGCTTTTTCGATAAACTCGGGATCACCGCCGAACAGCTGTACCGCTTTGACAGGCTCCGACGGATCCGTTGCAAGCAACGCGGCGGTACCGTCGCTCGAATACACCAAGCCCTTGGCGGACACCATTTCGGTCACGCAAAGCCCGGCGCCGTAACGATAAGCAATCTTGCGTAATCCTATGTCGCTGTAACCGGCAATCGCAGGCAGTATAAGGTCGGATTTAAGTTCGATATCGCCGATTTTAAGCATTATCCCACCGTCTTTTTGGCTTCTTGGTAATACTTTTCCATGATGTCCACGTTCTCCGGGACAAGCTCGAATCCGAGTTCTTTACTCTTTTGCTCCACGTACAAAAATCTTCTTATGAATTTCTCGGTGGTGCCGTTGAGCGCAAGCTCGGGATCGATTTTGTAGAATCGCAAAACGTTGAGCACGGCAAACAACACGTCGCCGGCTTCCTTTTCCCTTTCCTCCGCGGTATCTGCGGTGCGGAGCTCTTCGACTTCCTCGTATATCTTGGCTATGGCGCCGTCTACGTCGGCAAAATCGAATCCCGTCTTTTTGATAATCTTTTGCACCTTATACGCGCGCATGAGCGATCCGAACGTAACCGGTACGGAATCGATCTTTTCTTTTATGCCGGAGTAGCCCTTTTCCACGGCTTTAGCTTTCTCCCAATAAGTGAGCGCTTCCTCCGAGTCGTGCGCTTTGTCGGCGCCGAAAATGTGAGTGTGTCTGTCTATGAGCTTGCGGCATATGCCGTTGATGACGTCGTTTGGCGTAAACGTGCCGTTCGCCTCGCCGATGATAGCGTTAAACAAGCCTTGCAACATGACGTCGCCGCTCTCTTCCGTCATTTTTTCGACGTTTTTGAGGTCGATAGCCTCCACAAGTTCGTAGGCTTCCTCTATTGCGCAATTGCGAATGCTTTCATGCGTCTGCGCTCTGTCCCACGGGCAACCGTCCGGGTCACGCAAACGTCTGATTATCTCAGATAAGTCGCCGTAAGTAAAATACCTCCTCGCGGTAAAATCGGACGGGCTCAGCGTTATGCAGTCGCATAAGTCGAGATCCCCTATCCGAACGCGTTCTTCCTTGCCGTTCCGCAATACCGTAACGACCTCTTCCGCGCCGAAATTCAACGTGAGTTTATCTTTGACTCGCGCGAACGTATCCGCGTCGATATTACCTATCGTCAAGGGGATATTGCGCTCGAATTGCGTGATTTCCCTCTTGACAAAATCTTTGGCGTTAAAATATGTACACGACTCCATACTACTCCTTCCGCGACGTCGAAAATTTGACTCTGATCGCGAGTAACCGATTGCCGAACGGCAAACTGACTATTTCTTCGGACTCGAATACGGGAAGCAAAAGCACGCTCGCAAGGTACGCTATCCCGGCAACCGTCGCAACGGAAAGCACTACCGCCGTCCCTGCGCCCAAGCCTGTCGCAATCGCCGTAAACATGCCTATTATACCACCGAGCGCCACTATTGCGCCACTATTTTTGATAATTTGGGAATTTTTGCCGATAAGTTTAACAAGCGATACCGCATTCAAACATGCCGTTATGCCGTATGCGGCAAGCGACGATATTTCTACGCCGACTATTCCCACGCAGAACAAAAGAGCGACGTCGAGAACGATTTTAGCCACTCCGCCCACCGCAAAATTGACTACCGGCGAATAGGTATCTCCGAGTCCCTGCAAGACGGACGTGCATATTTGGGTCACGGACAAAAATATTATGCCCGGCGCGCCTATTCTGAGAAGCGTCGCACACTCTTTGAGCTCGGAAACGCCGAGTCCGCCGTACAGCAAATCGAGAACGGAACTCGGCGCGACAAGGTACAACGCCGTAAACGGCACTCCGACGGTGACGGCTACTTTGATTGCGGTAGACGCCTTTACGCGAATAGCGTGCAGATCGCGCCCTTCTTTGTCCTCCGAAAGCTTGGGTGCAACGGCAATGCCTATCGCAAGCCCGAGTGCTATAGGCAGATTGATGAGCGTGCCTACGGGACCCGTAACCAAGCCGTATGCGGCAGTCGCCTCCGAAACGCCAAGCGTTCGCGACAAGATATTGACCACCAAAAAGCTGTCTATAAACTGAGTTATGGGAAAAATCATCCCCGAAAGCGTTATCGGCAACGAAAGTTTGAGCACCTCTTTGTAGTCTCCGATACACTCGGAGATGTGCAATTTGCGCCATGAAACGGGGTTATCCTTCCTATACAGCACGGCAAGGAAAAGTAGCGACGCCGCTTCGCCCGTGGTGACGCCGGCAAGCGCGCCGGCAACGGACGCGACCATGCCCTTACCGCGCAAAACGTACGCAAGCGTCAACCCTACCGCAAGCTTAGCTACAGCCTCCGTTATCTGCGTAACGGCACTCGGATACATCTTGCCGATACCTTGGAACCAACCCTTGTACACCGCCATTACTGAAACGCAAAGAACGGACGGCGCAATGACTATATATCCGAATCCGGCTTCCGACGCGCCTTGCAGTCTGCTTATCACGCCCGACATCGCCGCCAAACTAACGCTCAGCGCGCCTCCCACGACAAGCAATACCGTCATTGCCGAGCGGACGGTTTTGCGCGCGTCCGCCATATCTCCCGCCGCCACGCGCGCGGATACGAGCACGCTTATAGCCATGGGAAAGGCTCCGCTCGACAGGCTCAAAATAAGGGAATATACCGGGAAAACGAGTTGATAGAGCCCCATTCCCTCCGCTTCGAGCGCATTGGTAAGCGGTATCCTGTAACACGCGCCGATGATTTTGGCTACGACGGTAGCGCACATCAACAGCCCGGCACCCTTTACAAACGATGATTTTTTGCCGCCTTCCTTCATACGAGAGACGCTATAAACATTGCCGCGATATCGGCTGTTTTGACCATGAATTCGTCCGCGCTCCGCTTGCTTAGGAGTATCACATAGCCCATGACGTCGCCGGCACGCATAATGGGAGATACCGCCATTCCGCCTACCGTTCCGACGTCGGAACCGAATAAATCGGGAATTTTTTCGCTTGAAAACATTACGGTTTTGCGCCATTCGCGCAGACTCTCCGCCGTTTCCGTCAAGGCGGTGCCGACGCCGGCTATACGTAAATCTCCCGCCACGGCAAGAGCTCTGTCGTTATCCGTTATAATTGCCGTAAATCCGGTAATCTTGTATATGCCTGACGCGTACTCCGCGCGATACTCCGCCAATTTATCGACGGCTGAAAATTTCTTGAGGACAAGCGAATCCGCCGTCGCAAAAACTTCGACTTCTTCGCCCTCCCTTATACGCATGACTCGGCGTAGTTCTTTGGGGATGACCACTCTGCCGAGCTCATCCATTCTTCTGACAATTCCGGTACTTTGCATGCACGCACTCCTTTACGAGAGTTTGCGCTACCTTTGACTTTTTATGACAAATACGTTAAAAACGACGGTAAAACAAAACGCGCCTTAAATGGGATTTAAGACGATTTTGCGTAAAGTTCAATATAAAAATATCACCGCTGAGAAACAGCGGTGATATGGGATGCAGTCTTTATTTTAGTCCTTGCGTTGCTCGGCAATCTTTTTGATTGTCTTGTACACGACGTTGAGCCCGGTCTCGAAAGTGCTTACGTCTATACGAGCAGAGGTATCGTTGGTCGTGTGGTAGTAGTTGGTCGAAACGGGGTTTTGAGCCGCCAAAGTGAACGTCGGAACTCCGGCTCTGCAGAACGGCGTGCTGTCGCATCCGCCTACGGGGTTGCTGATTATCTTGGGATTGGCAATTCCGCTTTCCTTCATCGCCTCTATGCTGAGGTTGATGAGGTTTTTATCGAAATGAGTGCCCTGCCAAGTATCGCCCTTGATCGCTTCAAAGTGGTCGGGATCGGCGACGGAATCGACGTTGATCAAGTAGCAATTTTCCAAAGCGCCGTCGTTTTTGTGGGCTTTGACGAACGCGTCGCTACCTTTGAGCCCGGCTTCCTCCGACGCAAATCCGAGGTGCACGAGGCGCATGCCTTCCGGCATATCTTCCGGATGTTCTTTGAAGTATTTGAGGATCATCATATTTATGCCGATACCGGACAGGTTATCCATGGCTCCGGGACTGGCGATGACTTTGTCTTGGGAAGTGTACTGAGTAAGGAAATAGAATCCCGGTACGAACGCTACGGGCAGAACGTAGAGAAGGATATTCATTATCCAATAACCTCTGAAATCAAAATCGAACACAGAAAAACCATAGCAAATGCGCAAAATGCTTATTGCAAGCATCGCAAACACGCCCAAAATGCCGTAACCGGTTTTGATAAGCGCGGTGTTCGGGTTCTTTTTGGCAAGCTTCCAGCACCAACTGCTGTCATAGTGCGCGCCGAGATAGACGGTGTATTTTGTTTCTCCCTTAGCAGGCGGCAGTTCCGTAATGATATTGTCGGCGGTCGCTTGTTTGCAAAGACTATCGAACGTTCCCTTGTAAAGTATGATTTGGCAAACGGTGAAAATCAGTACCGCCGCATAAAGCATCATGGAAGCAAACGCGCCTCCCAAACCGCCTATGTAGTAGACGAGGGTACTCGCAAGAACCACCCAACCGAGCTTGTTGATTGCGCCGATACTCGCTTCGGGAGCAAAAATAAATCTCTCCGTTTTGGGTGTGAGACCGGTACGATTGAGCATTTCTTGCTGAATCTTTTTGCAGGCTTTTTTCTCTTCTTCCGAGCCCGGTAAACGTGCGCCGTCGGCTTCGATAAGCTTGACGAATTCCATTGTTTCGTCCGCGTATTTTTTGAACATCGCTATCCTCCGAAATGTGATATGACGATTATAACACGCAACGGACGTTTATTCAATAGGCAAACCTTTTATTTGACGGAATTTTTCTTCTACAATTAAATTGTATTTTGCGGAATATTTGCCCTCGCGGAAATAAAATCTATTGACAACGGTGTCAATCGTGAGATCGACAGCCTCATAATTCTTGTGCACTATCGTGGAAAGTTTGACAAGCGGTACTTCGATAACCGCTTCCTCTCCGTTGTCGTAACGCGTGCCCTTGAATCCGATGACTTTATCGTTGATGTACAGCTCTCCTTCACCTATCTCCCTATATGTGTTGGTGGCGTCGTTTTGCTCCCAGACTACCGGGTGACTGACGCAAAAATCGGGACGCGAAATCTCTTCGCGGACGCTACGTCTCTCGTAGTCGTACCATAGGTCTATCCTCTCGAACGACACGGAGTCGCCCTGCGGTACCAGCTCGCCGTACTCGGTATACTCTACTTTGTTGCCGCAATTCTCGCATGTGAGGTAGTGCGCGTCGGAAGTCATTGTGTATTCTTTACCGCATTTTGGGCACTTATACAGTATATAATGGAGCCCCAAAGCAGGGTCTTTGCACTTGTAACGCAATTTGTTTTCTTGTTGGTAGAGGTTGTCGTTGAATTGGAATTTGCCTTGGAGCACGGCATAAATTTCTTTATCGCTCATGGTTCCAAGCTGTTCTTTGGTAAAGAGCAATTCGCTCTTGTTGGTGACCACTCCGTACTTGAAGCCCTTGTACCAACGCGGACGCGCACAATATCCGCCGTAGTTATGGCAAAACACGACGTCGGCTTTGAGGAGTTTGAGAAGCTTTGCCAAGCTCTCCGGCAGGTAATGAAGAGGCTTGCCGTCCAAGGTGAACTTGCCTTCCGGGAAGAGCGCAAGACTGCACCCGGCGTCTACGGCACGCTTCATCATGCGGATGCTGCCGAGATCCATCTCGAATTGGTTGATGGGTATCAGCCCTGCGGAATTTTTGATAGGCTTTATCTTCGACCAAGTAAACACGTCTCTACCGCACACGATGTTCAATCTGACCGGGCGCATGGCGATGGTCATAAGAGCAACGTCCATTATGCACGTATGCGTGCCTATCACGACGAACGGACCTTTGCGCTTTTTGATTGCGGGATCTTTGATGTATTTTGCCTTGATCCAAGTGTTTGACAAAATCATCGCAAGCGGCACAAGTATATTGTAGAGCCGGCGCGCGGGTCTATGCGGAGTAGCGGAGAGTTCTTTACCTGTCGATTTCTTCATTTCTCTGATTATTGGACTATTTTAGGTTTTCGGGGTTGAGGCATTCGAGTTCCGGAAGCACGAATCTGCCGTCCTTGCGGATAAGAACGTCGTCAAAGTATATTTCGCCACCGCCGTATTCGGGAGTTTGAATAAGTACCAAGTCCCAATGCACCGCGCTTTGGTTACCGTTACTGCAATCGTCATAGCAACATCCCGGGGTAAAGTGGATACTGCCGGATATCTTCTCGTCGAACAATATGTCGCCCATGGGGTTTACGACGTACGGGTTGACGCCGATAGCAAATTCGCCAACATACCTTGCGCCGTCGTCCGTATCGAAAATCGCGTTACAAGCAGCGGTATCGCTCGAAGTGGCGTTGATTATTTTGCCGTCTTTGAACTCCAAGCGGACGTCCTTGAACTCTATGCCGTTCTCGATTGACGGCGCGTTGTAGTGTATAACGCCGTTTACGGAATTCTTGACGGGAGCGGTATAAACCTCGCCGTCCGGGATATTGCATCCGCCGTCGCATTTGACAGCGCATATGTCCTTGATGCTGAAAGTCAAATCCGTGTCGCGCGCGACAATTCTTACTTTGTCCGTCTTGTCCATAAGGGCTTTGAGGGGATCCATTGCCCTACTCATGCGTTTATAATCCAATGTGCATACGTTGAAGTAGAACTCCTCGAAGGCGTCCGTACTCATGCGCGCTTGCTCTGCCATGCCCTCGTTGGGATAACGGAGTATTACCCACTTTGTCTTGCATACGCGGAGCTCGTGGTGCACGGGATGAAAATAATATTTGTCGTAATTTTGCATTATCTCGGGATCCACGTCGGAGAGCTCGTAGCAATTGTTGCCTCCACGTATACCTATATACGCGTCCATCTCCGCCATGCGGTAAGCGTCATACTTAGCCATGGCTTGTATGAGTTCCACGCTCGCATGTCTGCGCAAAGCGCGCGCCACGCGCATATCCTCGATGGATACGAACGGCAGTCCGCCTACGGCGTAAACTTCATCGACAATGGCGTTGACGAGCATGTAGTCTATGCCGCGCGCCTCGATGAGAATTTTTTCTCCTTTTTGGAGGTTACAAGAATAATTTACAAGTAGGTTCGCTAATTTTTTGACTCTCGGATCTAACATATTACGCCTTCTTCCTTTCTCTCTTGACGGGGTATACCAAGTTTTCTTTTTTGGGATTGATGATTATGTTGTAGTACATGGTCGCGTCTGCGCGCGCAAGTTCCAGATCCATATCCATGCAATAACCGCACTCTTTGGGAGTGGCTGCGGGAATCTCCCCTTCATAATCGGACACGTAATCGAACGTGCGCTCTATGAGCGGTAAAATGTCTTTGGAGGTGAGATCTCCTGCCATCAGCAGATAGAATCCGGTACGGCAACCCATGGGTCCGAAGTATATTACCTTGTCGCCCCACAACGGATCGTTGCGGAGATATGTCGCTATAAGATGTTCGAGCGCGTGCACGGAGCCCGTTTCCATGACGGGTTCGTGATAAGGGCGCTTCATACGTATATCGAACGTCGTGATCACGCCCGAGCCCATTATATCTTTGCGAGAAACGAAAAGTCCGCATTTGAGCTTGGTGTGGTCAACGCAAAAACTTGCTACCTTGGTGGCGTCTAATTCCATTGATATTCTCCTAAATTTATCAATTTTACTTCATTATAGATTATATACCCTTTTGAGTAGCATTTCAAGTGTTTAGTCCCTTAATGGGCGGTGCAATTTTGCGTTTGATTGGTCGCCTTCTTCCTTTACGAGGCGCGACGCAAGCGCCGAAAGCTTGTTGACAAACGGCAAAAGAATGAGAGTCGTGACAAGATTGAACGCTATATGGAAGTACGCCACAAGCACGCTTAATTCGTAGCCCGAGAAAAAATCAACCACTTTTTGCCCGAAAAGCATGGTAAGCGGTAAAAATATGACAACGCCTATCATGTTGAACAATAGATTTATGAGTGCGGTGCGCTTGGCGTTGACGGAACCGCCTACCGACGCCAACATGGCGGTAGCGCACGAGCCGACGTTGCTGCCCATAATGACGTAGAACGCGCCCGTGACGGGCATTATGCCCAAATGCGCAAGGGTAATTACTATACCGGTAGTTACGGACGAACTTTGTATTATCGCCGTGAACGCCACGCCGAAAACGATAAAAAACAACGGATTGTCCGTATAAGAAAAAAGCAGTCCGAACCACGCAAATTCGTTTAGTCCCGTAGCTCCCGTCTTGATGACGTTAAGACCTATAAAAATAAGCCCCAAAGAGGCGATTATGTATCCTATCGAGCGAGTTTTATCCGTTTTGGCGCACATTACCACCATTGCCCCCACAAAAGCGGCGAATGCGAACACCTCCCCTATCGGGAGATTGTTGGCGGAAAACACGAGGGCTGTGAACGTTGTGCCGATATTCGCGCCCATTATGACGCAAGTAGCTTGGAACAAACTCACGATGCCGGCGTTTACCAGCCCCAAAAGTATAACGGTTGTGGCGGAAGAGCTCTGCAATATCGCCGAGCTCCCTATGCCGAGCCCTATGCCGGAAAATCTTTTATCGCCGATTTTGCCGAAGAGTTCTTTGATTTTGCCGCCGGCGACATCGGATAAATTCGTAGCTATGAGCTTCATGCCCAGTAAAAACGCGCCTATGCCGGAAAAAGTAAGTAAAATATATCGTAACATAGTTAAATATATTTGCTCGCGCCGCGCATTATACATAGCAAACGACGTCGCGCGCATATACGATTTACCGCGCATTGTCGTTTTTTGCATAAAAAATGAGGGACTACTCGGAGTCCCTCATTTTTTTGTTTAGGAGAAATCAGCCCGAAACTTTTTCCACTTTGTACGCGGGATATAGTCTGACGTCGTAGTTATAAGCTTCGTCAAGGTTGACGCGGTACTTGAAGTTTTCGTCAACGAACCAACCGATGAATCTGTATATGTACGTGGTGCCGCCCTTGGTTACCGTTATATTGCCGGAGTTGTCAACGGTAAACGATGAGCTCGAATACGAGGGCATATTTTTCCAATATTGGTTGGAATACGTATTGACATCATAGTAATTGCCGTTTTTGTCGGTATCGCGACATACCGATCCGATTTCATCGTTATAGCTCAAAGTTTTTTCCGAACCGTTGCCGTAGCTTACGGTCTTTGTGTCGTAAACGCCCGCTACAATCGCTTCTCTGCTTGTCATTGCGACATCGCTTACAAAGAACTTCTCGTCTGCGATCTTTGTTTTGTCGATAGACTTGAACGTTACCACGTACTGACCTGCGGAATAGCGGATAACCTTTTCATGGTTATTCAGTAATCTTGACAGCGCCCAAGAGGTATCGTAATCCTTGGTGCAATTTGCGTGACCGTCGCCGTTTTTGCATTCGTCGCTCGTAAGCTCTGCGCCGCAAGACCACTTTTTGCGGATAAGGGTATCCTCGAAATACTCGCTGACGTCTTTTGTCGGATTCGCTTTTGTGTATGCCTCAAAGTCTTCGGCGAGGGTCGTCTTTATGTTAGACTTGATGCCCTTCCAATCCGACGTGGCGGCGGTGTTTACTTGGTCGCTTATGCCTGCATAAGAGAAGTTCGCAATAAGGTTTGCGTACTTGGCGTCGTTACGTCCGGCATCTTCTACGAGGCTTTCGAGGGCGGTGCGTACGTAGATATCGACAGCTTGGCTCGTCATTATTTCGCTATATGTGTTCGTGTTGTTGACGGAAAGGAAGCGGTCTATGTCTTTGTAATAGATTACTTCATCCTTTTTGCAAGCTTGGATGTTGCGGATGGAGTCCGCGCTGTACGAGTAGATTTCGTATTGGAGAGCCTTGGTAAGGTCGGCTTCCGATACGCTGGCGTGGTTAATGGTGTAGTCTTGGCTCTTGAGTTGTTCCAACTCCAACTTGACTTCCTTGATTTTGTTTTTGATGAGTTCTTGCTCGGAGTCGGAGAGAGAATTCCAGTTCTTGCTTGCGGTGTTGTATTGGAGGACGTTTTTGTCTACGCCGGTGTATTCCCAGTTGACGTCGGTGAGCTTCAAAGTGCTCTCGAGTCCGGTATCGCATCCGCGTTGCATCTCTTGCGAGTAGCTTGTGGAGCTGTTTACCACGCTAAGACCCGTCTTGTATTGACCTTTTGTCTCGGAGGAACCCATATCCGCTTCGGCAACGGCGCCGCCTTTATATACTTCGAGATCGGTTTCCTCTTGAACCTTTTGGAATCCGAGTTGCGCGCCGTAATACTTTTGGTAGCAAGCGTACGAATAACGATATGATTTCTCATAAATACGTCTGTCGTAATTGCGGTTGCGCAAAGCGTCTTCCGTAGAATTGAAGTAGCTATTGTGGCTCAATTTGAGGTAATCCTCGTACTCGGTGATATTGCCTACCATTACGGAATCGTCAAAGACTGCGTACTCGGTCTTCTCGTATTGGTAGTAGTAGCCGTACAGGCTCATCATGTTCTTTTTGTTGGTGGCTTTGCAATCGTCATCGTCAAAGGACGTACGATCTTTGAATGTCAAAAGATAGCTGAGCGTTTCGTAATCATAGACTTCGTTACGCATATAGTCTTCAAAGCTTACGTTATTGCCTTTTGCCTTGTTATACACGGGAATCATGGTGTCTTGGAATATCTCTATTCCATAAGAAACAAGCTCTATCGCGCTACGTGCAAACTGATCGGCTTTGTCGCCGTAGATGTCTATGACTTCGCCGAATATCTTGCGCTTTTTGCGGCTGATTGCGTCTGATACGTCGTCTTCGCTCTTAAAGATATGAGCTTTGTAGCTACTATCCGCTTCGTAAGCCGAGAAATCGTCGTAGATATTGTAGAGTTCGTCGAGTTGGTTGTAGTCCTCGATCGCGCTCGAAGTGCCCTTGACGTACGTGTAGCCGTCACCCTTTTCTCTGTCGTCGTCTTCACGGCATATGTACTCTACGAGTGCGTCCATCTTGTCTTCGTCCAAGCGCGCTTCCGACATCCTACGGATAAAGTCTTCCGACGTGCTGTAACAGAACAAACGCTCTATCGTATTGGCGGATTCATCGTCCACCCAGGTGCCGTTTGCGTTGAAGTAGCCGATATTGGACTGCCACTTTTCCTCGTTCTCGCCGTAAGCTTGAGCTTTGGGTCCGAAAGTGTAGTAAGCCGCGTTATCCCATACGGTTGTTTCGCTCGCGTCATACCAGTTTTCGCGTTCGCTGTCGCGCTTTTCGTCAAGCTTTTTCGTCCATTCCGTCTTCTTCGATTCGGAATAGGTCGTAGTGCCGTCCTTGTAGTAGTTCGAGTCCGCGCCGTAATCGACCATATCGGGTAATACGGTGATCGCTACGCTCGTGTTCTTCTTGCCGCCGCTATTATTGTTATTGTTGTTGTTTGAATTACAAGCGACTACGCTCATAACAAGCACAACCGACATAACGGCTACGAGAATAAATGTGATTGCTTTTCTCTTCATAGACTATTCTCCTATAATAGTTTTTTGCTTGATTATGTGGATCGGGCAAGCCCGTTTATCCCTATTTTGTTATTCCGCGGCAACTATCTTAGTAGCGTACAGCTGCCAATTTGCGGAGCTTTTGTATACGCTAAGCAAGCTTTCGGGTACCCGAATCTCCGTTAACGCATTCAGCGCTCCGGTTTCATACTTAACCGCGTTAATCGCCGATACGCTCGAAGAAGGCAGTATCAGCACGCTTATGCCGCCTGCGGAGAAGAACGACGCGCTTACATGCGTTACGCTCGAAGGCATGGTGAACTCCGCGCTTTCGCCCAAGTATATGAGCGCGATGCCGTTAAAGGTATACACATCGTCCTTGACGCTACCGCCGTTGACGTCCTCTTCGCCACTCGCGATACTTTGGATCCACGGAGTGTCCTTGAAGGCGTCTTTGCCTACGTCTTTAAGTCCCGAAGGAAGCACTATCTTCGAAAGGCTCGTGCATCCCGAGAACGTTCCCTCCGGTATTGCGGTAACGTACGATCCGCTTTCGAACGTGACGCTCGTTATTGCGGTATTGCCGGCGAACACGCTCCTACCCAAGGAGTTGACGGAATTGGGTATGACCAATTCGGTTGCGCTACCGATGTAGGCAAGGAGTTTGTTTCCCGAAATAACGTAGCCGTCGGTTATGGAGTCACGCCAAGCGGTGCCTTCGAATACGCTCATATCGAGGTAATTGAGGGAAGTGGGCAACGTGACGTCTTCAAGCGCGGTGCAACCGCTAAACGTTTTGCCGTTGAGTTCCACTATTCCTATGCCGGCAAACGACAACTTGGTGATGCTCGTGTTGCCGCCAAACACGTAATCATAGATATATGTTACGCTGCTCGGGATGACTATTTCGGTAGATCCGCCCGTATAGGCTATGAGTCTGCCGCCGACTATTACATAACCGCGCGTCGCGCTCTTGTTGCTCTCAATCGTCAACCATTGCGTGCCCTCGAAGGCGCCTTCGCCTATCTCCTGCGAACTTGCGAATATGACGTTTGTAAGCGACGTGCAGCCCTTGAACGCGTATGCCGGGATCGACAATTTGCAATCTGACGCGAACGACACCGTGATGATATTCTTGTTGCCGGCAAATACGCCGTCCGCTATGGAAGTGGCTCCCGCGGGTATGGAAACAACCTTTTCTTCCGCAACGTACGCAAGTATCCTGCCGCCTTCGGTCATAATCAAACTCATGCCGGAATTACGCACCCAATTTGTGTTATAGAACGCGCGCGCGCCCACATGCGTGATGTTCTCCGTAAGTATGACTTCCGCCAAAGCAACGCAATTCTTAAACGCGCCGTCATCTATTACCAAATTGCCGGTAACGGCGGAGAAGTCCACCTTGGTTATATTCTTGTTGCCGGCAAACGCCGTGGCGCAGATTCTCGTCACATCGGCGGGTATGGTAACCTCGCTATCCTTGCCGCTATAACTTATCAAGGCGCCGTTGACGACTGTGAAGGCTTTTTCGCTACCCCATAACGTATTGCTGAATGCGTGCGCTCCTGCCGACGTTATATACTCTTCGCCTACAACGGTTGCTAAATTCTTGCATCCCTCAAAGGCGTAATCTGCTATATCCACGTCGGAAGTAAACGTTATCTTTGTAATAGAAGTATTGCCTGCGAATACGTCGGCGTTGAGTTTGCTTGCCTTGGGATACGTGACCTCGCTTGCCGTGCCTTTGTACGCTATGACGACGTCGCCTACGGTTACAAAGCCATCATCGGTTGCGCTATTATTCAACCAGCTCGTTCCTCTGAATGCGTATGCGCCGATTTCACGTATAGCACTACCGAACGTGACATTTTCAAGCGCTTCGCAACCATCGAACGCGTATTCTTCTATGGTTACGACGCTGTCCGCGATGACAAGGTTTGTGACGCTCTCGTTGCCGCCGAAGGCGTCTTTGCCGATAACGCTTACGGTATCCGGCAACGTAATCGCCGTATCGCTACCGCGATAAGAGATGAGTCTGCCGTTGAGTACGACAAAGTCGTCCGTTGCGGCGCTCAACCACTTGGTGTTCGCGAACGCCCCGACTCCTATCTTCGTGACGGAAGAAGCAAGTGTAACTTTCTCCAATGCCGTGCAATCCTTGAACGCGTTTGCGGGTATTTCCGTGAGTTTGGAGCCTTCCGCTACGGTCAAAGTCTTGATGGTCGTTACTCCGCTGAACGCCGTTTGGGAAATCTCCGTGACGTCTTGCGGTATGAGTACGTCGGCGTCCGTGCCTAAGTACAGGACTATCTTCTTTACGCCGTTGTAGCTGTCTTCGTAATACAGATACTTGGTGGTCCCCGCTATCGACGACGCCCACGCCGTGCCCGTAAACGCATCCCTATCCACTACGTCTATGTTCTCGGAAAGGATTATCGATTCCAAATTGGCGCAGTTTGCAAAGGTATTGACGTCTATCTCGCTCATAAGGTTGTAACGCGAGAATGTCACGCTCGTGATTCTGTCATCCCCGGAGAATACGTAAGAATAGATCTTGTCAACCTCTTCCGGAATGACAATGTCTCCGCCCTCACCGGTGTAGCCTATGAGTCTACCGTTCATCACGACGTAATCGCCCTCTATGTTGTTTATCCAAGCGGTACCGGCAAACGCGTCTTTGCCGTATGTAACCACGCTGTCGGGTAGCAGAATCTCTGCGAGATTTGTACAACCCTCGAACGCGCGCTCCGGGATCTCGGTAATTTTATTGCCGTAGAAGGAAATTGAAGTTATGGACGTATTGCCGCGGAACACATCGGGAGTGATGCCTTTGGGCGAACCGATGTATTCGCTGCCGACGGTAACCTCGCCGCCTTTGCCGTTGTATCGAATAAGTATATCCGATACAAAGCAACACTCGACGCTCATGCTATTTAGCCATGCGGTATCGCGGAAAGCATACTCGCCTATGGACGTTACGTTTACGGAAACCACTTCTTCCACGCATGTCCAACCGTCGGCGTATCCCGCGCAAATCGATGTGGCGTCCTCAAATGACAGCGTAGTGATGTTTTTAAGCACTTCCTGCGTGCCGATAAGCTCGCTTAGCGGCAAAGAGCCGTCGGAGCCGAACGCCGTTACGCCGTCCGATGTAAGTATCTTGTAGAGCTCGCTCGGCGGCAAATACGCACCGCTACCGAGCACTATTTTGGTGGGCTTCAAAACGTCCAACGCACCGTCCGTAACGGACGTTATCTTGCTTGTAATCTCGAAGATCTTTTTGCCGTCGGACGTTGTGTTGTCGTTTTTTTGCTTCAGATACATTACGCTACCGAGTTGGACGTCTTCGCCGGTAGCAAGCTTGGCGTTTAACCACGGAGTACCTTCAAACGCTCCTTTGCCGATGTAGGTCAGAGCACTTTCATTGAGTATTATTTCAGACAAATCGGAAGCGCCCTTAAAGGCATACTCATGTACCTTAGATAGACGGCTACCGCTTTCGAAATTAACCGTCTTCAATGTCGCGTTACCCTCGAATGCGTTAGCCAAAATGGTTGTTACGGTAGCCGGAATTGTATATACGGTATCGGTACCTGTGTATCTTACCAAGATTCTGTCATCCGAATCGCCTTTAACGAGTAGCGCGCCGTTTTGATAAGTGAACTTGGTTCCGTCAAACGCGCTCGCGGCAACGTGTACCATGCTCGAAGGCAGTGATATGGCGCTGAGAAGAGTGCAATCCTTGAATGCCGACTCGCAAATCGTATGCGCCGCGCTGCCGGACTCGAAACGCACCCCGGAAACGCGAGCGTTCGACGCAAACGCCTGTTTGTTGATTATGGTTACGCTCGCCGGGATGACCACGGTGGACTCGGAGCCTTTATACTTATACAGCACACCGCCGAGTATGACGAAGTTACCGGAGTATTGCTTGTACCACGCGGTGTCCTCAAACGAGCCTACGCCGATTTCAAGTATGCTGTCGGGATAGACGATATCGGTTATGTTGTTATATCCGACAAGCAACTCGTCTACGGTGGACGTTACTCCTTCATAGATTTCTATGCGAGTGACGGTTGCGATCTTTTTCATATCGGAGTTGGTGTTAGCCTCCAACAGCTCTTCGAGCGTCACGCTACCGTCGTAAGATATCGTATCTATTTTACGCGCATTGATGATATTTCTGATGTTCTCCGACGTTGTTCCGCGGTTTTTCAACTCTCCGTTAATGCCGGTAAACTCCAATCTCCCGAGTGATCCGAGGTTGTCGAACGCGTTGCCGTCTACGGCAACGGTTATATCTAGCGACACGCTCTCAACCGCGCGCATGAAGCACTTTGTGCCTAATTTTTCGATGTTATACGTTACTTCGCCGTCGGATACGGACGTGCCTATCGCAACGGACGTGCCCTCTTTCACTGAGGTGAGAACGTCACTCACATAAGACTCGGTATACTTGCGCGCAAGTAGCAGAGTTTTGCTTGTGCTATCCACGATGTATTGGGCGCAAACTTTGTAGGTAACTCCTTTAAGCGTGTATTCGTTAAGTTGAAGCGTGAAGTTTACCACGCCGTCGTCGCTTTGCGGATTGAAGCCTTTCCACGCCGCATCCGCTGTATATTTATCGTAAGCCCCGGACGGAACGTAGACAATCGTGCCGTTATAGAATGTGCCGTTGAACGCGGAAGGCACTTCCGTTGCTTTGACGAAAACTCTTGTGAGATTTGTTGCCTTTCCAAAAGCCTCCGCGCCTATTTTTGTCACGGTAGACGGAATCGTAACTACCTCGATAAACGTGTTTTGGTTGAAAGCCTTGTCGTTTATGCTCTTGACGCTCTCCGGGATATCGAGCACCGCGCTCTTACCCTTATAAGCTATGAGTAAGCCGTCCAAAACGACTACAAAGTCGCCGCTATACCGCGCAAGCCACGAGGTGCCTTCAAAAGCGTCCACACCGATGGAAACGGCGTCGGCGGCGGCTATTTGCAGGTCTTTGGTATCCTCTAAGGCGTACTGCGTTTTGCCTATGGTAACGTAAATGTCGCTTACGCTATCGGAGCCTTTGAGGAATTCGTCCGTTATCTTGCTGCCGATGACGTTAACGCGCGTGACGTGCGACGGCAACGTTGCGCCAAACAACGTTTGAACGCTTGTCGCGCCCGGAATATCGATGGCGGTAAGCTTGGTATTGGCTTGCAATAATCCGTTGAGGAGGGTGGCGGACATACGAGAATCCGAACTTCTAAAACTCTCGATCTTTAGAGATGTAAGCTCCGTAACGCCGCCGAACACATTGTCACACGTATTGTCAAGCGCGTCCTTGTAAGCCTTGATATCCGCCGAGAATGTAAGCGACTTAGTCGTCCTTGCGAACGCGTAGTCTGCTAAATAATTGACGTTAACCGTGCTTTCCCCGATTGTATAACCGTTCTCGATGTTTACGTCGTCCGATGTGCCGAGGTACTTGATAAGCACAATGCCGTTTCCGGAGTCCGGGTCTTGACCGTACAGCCAGCATGCTTCATCTTTCGCAAAGACATTCATGCCTTCGATATATATGCGTTTACCGCCCCAATCGGCATATGTTTCTCCGGACGATTCAGCCGATAGTGCGGGCGCGTATACGCGCCTATAATCGGGAGTGCCTTTCAAAACGTCGGTGCTCTTTTTCGTAGCCGTACCCAAAAGAGCTATGGTAGCAAGCTTTTCGCAACCGGAGAACGCGCCCGTATTTATGTTTTTGACTCCTGCCGGAATCAACACGCTTTCGAGTTTGACGCAATTCCTAAACGCATACTCGCCTATATTGCTCATCGACGAATTTGTCGGGTCTTCTACGTAAACGCGCGTTATGCTCGCGTTGTCCGCAAACGCGTATGCCGTTATCATCGTAACGGTACTCGGTATAGCCACGACGCTACTCTTTCCGCGATATTTATAAAATATGCCTTTGCCGACAATTATCATGTCGTTTGTATTCGATGTGTACCAAGCGGTATCCGCAAATGCGTCTTCGCCTATCTCGGTAACTTTATCGGGAAGATCGTTAACCACTTCCCTTTCCGCGTTATAATAGCTAAAGCCCTCCGCGCCCAAACTCTTGCATCCGTTAAACGCGTTCTTCTCTATCGTAATGTCTACGACGTTGTCGAACGTGACGGAAGTAAGCGAAACGCAATTCAAGAACGCATTCTCGCCCACTCTTTCGGCGCCGATTATCTCGACTTCTTTGACGTAAGCGCAGTTGGCAAGCAGGTTGGCGTAAACGCTACCTTTGATCACTACTTTCGTAAGAGATGACGGCAGCTCTTTGCCGAACATATCGGACAACGTCGCTTTGGCGTTCGATAAACTTATGGTATTAAGCTTTTCGCATTGCTCGAAAGCATTGGTCAAGTATTCGGCTTGCAATTCGTTTTTGTCGCCGACCGTGATTTTGAGTACGGTGATGTCGGTCGCAGAGCCGAACGTATATTGCGACAGCGTCAATGAAGACGCAAGTTCCACCGATTCTATGCTCGGATCGAATACGTAATTGCCGAGTCCGTACACGATTGATTCGCCGATCGCGCTCGGGATAACGACGTTCGTAGCCGTTCCCAAGTACTGCTCCAACAACACGCCCTTGTTGCTGAGCGTGTATGACCACTCGCTCGTCATACGCGACGAATCGTATACTTTGGAAGTAAGCGCTTGCCAGCCACCGTCGAGAGTAGTGGCTTGATATGCTTTTACTTCCGGCACGTAAATGCGGAATCCGTTATAAAGCGCCGTCGAATTGAGGAATGCGTCCGCGCCCAAACTGCAAGGTACGCTACGCTCGAACTTAACGTATCTCAAACTGTCTGTCCCCGCGAACGCTCTGTCGCCTATACTTACCACACTCTCGGGTATTACGACGCCGACAAGGCTCTTATTATTGTGGAAGGCTCCCTCTCCGATTGCGGTAAGCGTATCGGGTAAACTTAACGCGCTTAACGCAATGTCGCCGGAGAACGCGCTCTTGCCTATCGTAGTCAACGTGCTGTCTTCGTCAAAAATAACCTCTTTGAGCCCTATGCAACCGTTGAACGCGTTGTCCGGTATGGTCTTGACGCCTGCCGGAATAGTGACGGACGTAAGAGCGGAGCAATTCATGAACGCCTGCGGTCCCATCGTTACAAGCGTGTTCGGAAGCGTGATACTCTTAAGCTTATCATTGTTTGCAAACGCTCCCGTGGCTACCGCGGTAACGGGTTTGCCTTCATAGTAGTTGGTAACCGTTATCTCGGTTCCCTCAGCCTTGCCTATTACGAGAGTATACGATTTGCCGTCGTCGGATAACGCGTACTCCAAGCCTTCGGTAGGATTCTCGGTATATGCCTCCCATTTGGCGTAAAGAGTAATGTCTTCCGTGATGGTTTCGGTGGCAAAATCGAATTTCTCGGTAAGATCTTCGTTACGATACCATCCGAGAAGTACGTAGCCGTCGCGTTCGACTTCCGGCGCCGATACCGTGCCGCCGTACTTGACGTTGACGGTCTTTATATTTGTTTCTTCCGTGCTCGCGTCGAATTTCACGTTCGCGCACGCGTCGAATTTCACTTCATAGGTAACGTCTTTGTACAAAGCGACAAAGCTTGCTTCTTCACGAACTATGTAGAAAACTCCGTCAAATCCTATGTCGCGCGCGCTTGAACTGCCAACCTCGGTCCACTCCTTGGTCGCGTCGTCATACTTCGACGTCAACCACTTACCGCTTGCGACGTCGTAGAGCAACTTAGACGCATTTCTCTCCCAATTTTCGGAGTTAAGCTTGTTAATGACTCCGGCACGACCATCTTCCGAGGCCTCCAAATAGTAATACTCACCGTCGGCAAGAGCGAGGTAACAACCGTTTTTGTTCACCTTGCTTGCTTTCTTTTGAGGATCGCCGGTCAGGAACCATTTGCAGCTCGTTTCATCCGAAGAATAGTATATCGACATTTCTCCGAAATTCCAGCCGACAAACGAACGCCCTTCTTCCGTTGACTCCCTGTTTACGCCGTCTACGTCTATCAACGAGTCGTATTTTTGCGTGTACTCGTCTATAATTTCGCCGGTCGCGCTCTTGAATTGTACGGTGTAGTCGTTACGTACGAAGTTTGGCGTGAGCGTTATCGTTTGCTCTTCGTCCGCGCGTATCGAGCTTATGTCGAACCCGGATGGCGCGATCCAACCCGTAAGCGTGTATCCGCGCTTGGTAGGCGGCGTTGCCGACGAGGGGAACAGCGCGGGGTCGCCGTATTCCACTTCCGTCTTTACACCCGTATCGCCCCAAATTACGGTAAATACCATCACTCTGAGAACTGCGGTGATTACCGTATCTTTTGTTATTACGATCTCTTTGTAGTCCTTGTCCCAATTTAGGAATATTTTCCCTTTCGACGTGACGTTGGGGGTATCGATATCGATCTCTATCTTACCGCCGTGTTCGACGGATACTTCCTGATAACGCTCATTGTCTACGTAGAAACCGACAATGTAGCTCTTGATCGTGTAATATGCGTACAGCGACGCGTTACTCTTGACGGCGGCTTGGAAATCGTAATCGTCGGTGCTGAAATTGAGTACGTTACCGCTCTTTTGCGCTTCACGCCAAGCAACGTTATAGCCCTCTCTGCTGTCGGGAGTGGGAATATCCGTAAGCACATACCCTGCTTCCACTTTCCTTTCGCCCAAATAAGCCGTCTCGCCGTCTTCATTGACGTTGTAAAACTCGATTGTATAGATGTAGTTCCACTTAGCGTACAGCGAGAGAACGACGCCGTCCTTTACTTCCGTCTCTTTGAGCACCTCTTTGGAAATATCGAATACCTTTGTGCAGGCGGGATCGGAATACCAGCCGGCAAAATTATATCCGCTGCGCGTAAGCACGTTGTCAAACGTGATTATGCTGTCATACTTTACCGTAACGTCTTCGTACCGTCCGCTCTCGTCGTTAATGTGGAATCTGACCGTATATTCGGAGGCTTCGAACTCTGCTGTAATGTCCATATCCTCTTCCACGCAAGAGAAATCCTTGTCCCAGCCCGTGAACGTATAGCCTTCGCGAACGGGATTCGTTGAGGGGGCAACGGCGGAGCCTTGGAATTCCACTTCTTGAGCGTCACCGCAAGCAGTGTGGTCGTAGTTATAGAACCTCACGGTGTACTTATTGACGGTATACTCTACTTTGACGTCAACGTTGTTTTCGAGTTTAGCGAGCATGGCGTTGCTTATATTCCATTTACCGCTGTAACCGCGCCTGTTCGGCACGCTTATGAGCGTGGCGGAATCTTGATAACGAACTTGCTCGATGAAATAAATTTTGTATTCCACGCCGTTGACGGTGGTTTTTTCCATAACCAACGGATCTTCTTCCGCGACCTCTTCGTCTATAGTTATCGCGCTCGGTATCAGATAGCGCACGCCGATGAGTTTTGTCCATTTTGCGTACAGCGTCCTCGTTTCTGTCACCTTGTCGGTATTGAAGTTCCAAACCAACGTGCATTCGGATTGACGATACCATCCGTCGAACACGTATCCGTCCCTCGAAGGTGCGGAGGTCGGCTCGGTCACGGTGTTGCCATGTTGAATGCCCTCTTTAACTTCAAAAGTTTGCGACTCCGAGGATCCTACTTCGTAGTTCAAGTCAAACGTTACACTGTATTTCGTGGGCGAGTAAACAGCTATTATCGTGCGATCGGATACGATGTGATCGAAAGTTTCATTCCAACCGACAAAGGACTTGCTGCCGTCATCGTTAGTGGCGGGAACGGCGTGGCTGTCTATCAATTCTTGTATCTCGTCGGCTTTGGTTACGCTGAGATTTTCGCCGTACAGAGCGTTGAACGTGCGTATTTCCGTTTGGGTTTTGCCGTCGCTCTCCAAGTATACGAATCTGACCTTGTAGACGATGTCGCTGTACTCCGAATGTACGGTAATATTGGCGTTTATGTTGGTAAATACCGTTCTGCTCCAAGAACCGACTTTGCCTTCGATCGTCGGCAACGCGGGTACGTCCGTAAGGGCGTCGCCTGCCTTGACGTAACGCAGGATGTCCGGTAAACCGTTTACCTCGTCCTTAAACGTGATTACGTAAAGCTTTGCCCACTTCGCGTAAAGTGTAACGTCCGTGACGATTTTGTCCGTATTGAAATTCCATTGGTCGTTGTACGTGCTCTCTTTGTACCAACCGTCGAACGCGTAACCGTCGCGCACCGGCTCCGTCGGCGCGGAAATCGAGGTGTATGCAAAAACGTAAACGTCATCTACTTTGCTCCCGGCTCCCGTCTCGAAAGTCACTTTGCACTTTTGCGTATCGTCGGTAGCGGAAACAACGCTTATTGTGTAACTCGTCTTGACTCCCTTGTAGTTCAAAACGACTTCCCTTTCGTCGGCGGGAGTCTCCGTGCTGAATCCCGTGATCTTCAAGTTGTCCCTGACGTCCGTAGCGTTTACGGTTTTGCTTTTGCCGTCGCTGAGCTCCACCGAAAGAACTATTCCGTTTATGTCCAAATCCTCGCCTACGATGTAATTCGTTTTGTAAACCGAATCCTCAGTGATACTTACGGAAACAACGGACGCGGAATTGCACGCCGCCAATGTAAATATCGCGACCGAAAGCATTAAAACAAGTATCGTCAACCGGAATTTCTTTGTCATCTTTTACCTCTACACGAGCACGGAATATTTTTGCGCACGCTACACGCGCATATATTAAATATAATTATTATAACAGTGGTTGCGTTTTTTGCAAGTGATTTTTTCGATTATTTACCTTAATTTACCTCTCGGGGCTTGTAATTCCCCTTGCGTTTTGCTAACATAATAACGTCGGAGAGCGTCCGCACGCTACATAAAACTGCCGAAAAGCAAAGTGATCGCGGGCTTGAAACGTCCGTAAACACGGTATCGGCACGCGATTGTAGACGCTTGTCGCAAACAAATTGTTCGAGTTAGGGTTACTGAAACGCGTTGTACGGTACCCTAAACATAAGGAGATTGGTATGAAAGAAGTCAATCTGAAAAGACAAAACAAAATATTATGGGTTGCGATAGCCACCGTTTTGGTTGTGGCAACCGTACTCAGTTCCGTACTGTTTACTATTTTCTTCCTCGACTACGGCGTCAAGCCGCAAACGGACAAGAGAGCGCAAAACGTCATTTTGATGATAGGCGACGGCATGGGCATCAACCACGTCAAGACGGCGGAGCTTGCAAACGGCAATATGCTTACCTTCCAAAAGTTCCCTATTGCCGGTGAGGTTACCACGCGGTCTTTGACTCCGGGACCTACCGATTCCGCCGCCGCGGCAACGGCTTACGCCACCGGCACGAAAACTTATAACAGGAACTTATCCTATAAAGACGGAAAATCCCTCGAAACGCTTGCCGAGCAAGCCAAAAAGAAGGGCATGAAGGTGGGCGTCGTCGCTACGAAAGCAGTCACGGACGCTACTCCCGCGGCATTTCTCACTCACGTCAGAAAGCGCAGTATGACCGGCGAAATAGCTAAGCAAATAGTTACGTCCGAAGTAGACGTACTGTTCGGGCTGAATAACGATGAGCTGAAAGCCCTTGCCGGCAACATACAAACGGCAAACCGCGACTACTGCACCACATTTGAGCAAATAAACCGTTCTACGAGTGAAAAGATATTCGGGCTCATAGACGGCGAAATCCCTTGCGTGGGCAGATACACGCTTGCGTCCCTTACGGAAGTAGCGCTCGGCAAACTTTCCAACGAAAACGGTTTCTTCCTGATGGTGGAAGGCTCGAAAATAGATTCTTGCAGTCACAACAACGACATGGAAGGCATGCTCGATCAGTTGAACGCGTTTGACGAAGCCGTTGCGCGCGCTTTGTCCTACGCCAAAGAAAACGGCAACACCACCGTCATCGTCCTTGCCGATCACGAAACGGGCGATTTGCGTATACCCGCGAACGCGACAGCCGACGACATAAGCAACGATTGGTTCCACTCCAAAAACCATACCACGCAAAACATCGGCTACTACGCTTACGGCGTTGGCGTGACGGATCTACCAAAAGAGATAGACAATACCGATATCAACTATTTTATCAGACAATTGCTCGGATTCGATAAATGATCGGGATTATACGATATTTCAAAAATAACGAGGCTCGGGGCCTCGTTATTTTGTTGTTTAAGATTTTTGCGTTCAGTAATCGCTCTAAAATTGCTTGCGTATTTCCACCGTTTCCGACGTAAGATCTATAAAAGCGGTATATGCGCCCCTCGTAAGAGTAAGGGTTGTCGGCGTGCGACCGAGCGTTAAAGGCGCGGCGCCGAATTCACGGCGCGCCGATCCGAGCTTTTTGTATAGCGCGGTAAGTTCCGCGTCCGCTTTTTCATCCGTGAACGGACGGCGATTTATGGGATCTTCAAAGCCCTCCATGCAAACCTCGTCGCCGTAATAAATCGTGGGCACTCCCGGCAGGAAAAATTGCAGCGTTACCGCCATTTTCAGCCGTCTGATGGCTGTTTTGCGCTCTTCGTCGTCGAGTCTGTACTTCAACCGCTCTTCCTTGGTCGCCGGCGTTACTCTCGCGCCGAAAACGTTGAGTATCCGCACGGTGTCGTGCGTGCCGAGTAGCGTCATACACGACGACAGCGTTTGCGCGGGATAGTTCTCTATAATGTCGTTGACGACGTTCGCGAACGCGCGCGTGTCTTTACGCAAGATCACGTCCGAAATGGCGTTGCGGAAGGGATAATTCATGACTCCGTCCAGCTCTTTGCCGAACAGATATTCGCGCTCCTCGCCGTAACTTACTTTGGTACTTGCGTCTTCCCATACTTCGCCTATAACGGCAACTTCACCTGAATTACGCTTGCAAGCCGAGCGAATCTCGCGCACGAATTCGTCGGATATTTCATCGACGACGTCAAGGCGCCAACCTTTGACCCCCAAACGCGTCCACTTGTCTATCACGCCGTCCTTGCCCGCGATAAACTCTCTGAAATCCTTGGCTTTGCGCGATACCGTCGGCACGACGGTACAACCCCACCAGCAATCGTATTTGTCCGGATACTCCGTGAACGTGTACCAATCGTAATACGGGCTCTCTTTGGAGTTATACGCCCCTACCGAATCGAATCTGTTGAACTTGTTGAAATAAACCGAATCCGCCCCCGTATGGTTGAAAACGCCGTCCAAAATCACTTTGATGCCGTATGCGTCCGCCTCTTTGACAAACTCGGCAAACTCCCGTTCGTCGCCGAACAACGGATCTATCTTCATGTAATCGGCAGTGTCGTATCGATGGTTGGACGACGACATGAATATCGGCGAAAAATATATGGCGGTCACGCCTAAATCACGTAGGTAGGGTAGCTTCGAACGCACGCCCTTTATGTTACCGCCGTAAAAGTCGTCCGCGCGGTATACGCCGTCCGGATCCGCAATCGTAAGTTCCTCGTCCCAATTCTTGAATTTGCCGTACAACGGTCTTTTGCCGTCCTCTACGCGACAAAATCTATCGGGGAATATGTGATATATCACGGCATTACGTAACCACTCCGGCGTTGCGTAACCCTCGGCGTAAACCGTGAGTTGCCACTCGGGCAGCCAATCCCCCGTTACGGCTCCGCCGTCGGAATCTCGCCCGACAAACAGCGTGCCGCCGTCCGTGTATATCTCAAAGCGATAAAAGTATATCCCGGGTTCCCTCGGCGTAAACTCTGCGCCGAAATAGGCTTCGCCATCCTCGGATCCGAGGTATTTCATGCCGAGCATGGCGGTATTCGCGCCCTTGCGCATCGCCAAGGCAACGCCGCTTGCCCGATACTCTTCCGGCACGGGAAAGGTGAACGCCACAACGGAGCCGCATTGAGCGGCTCCGAACGGCGTCTTGTATTTACTGTCTCGGGAATTGTATTTTAACATCTGTTTGGGTACCCTATTTTACCTTTTTAAGTCCCCAAATACGCGTTGCGTATTCCTCTACGCTTCTGTCCGCCGCAAAGAATCCGGACTTAGCCGTATTGATTAACGACATACGCATGAAGCGGTATTTATCCCTATACGTATCGTTGATTCTGCGTTGCGTGTCTACGTAAGAGCCGAAGTCGGCAAGCACCATGTACGGGTCGGCTACTCCGCCTCTGCCCACGGTAAGGCTGTCGGCAAGTTCTCCGAACAGCACGCCGCCTATGCCTTGGCGAAGTTCGTCTATGACTTCTTTGATTCTCGAATCGCGAGTGTAGTACTCGGTGGGATTGTAGTGACTCCTGAGTTTGTCCACCTCTTCCGCAAGCAAGCCGAAAATGAATATGTTTTCGTCGCCTACGCGCTCGTGGATCTCTACGTTCGCGCCGTCCATCGTACCTACCGTCACGGCGCCGTTTATCATGAATTTCATGTTGCCGGTACCGCTCGCCTCTTTGCCGGCGGTGGAGATCTGCTCGCTGATTTCGCTTGCCGGCATAATGATCTCAGCCAAGCTTACGCGATAGTTTTCGAGGAAAACAACCTTCAATTTGCCGTTTATGGACTTATCGTTATTGACAACCTGCCCTATCATATATATCAAACGGATGATGAGCTTGGCAACGTAGTACGAGCTTGCCGCCTTTGCTCCGAATATGAAGGTGCGCGGTTCCATATCGAAGTTGGGATCCTCTTTGAGTCTGTTGTACAGATACAAAATATGCAGAGCGTTCAGAAGTTGACGTTTGTACTCATGCAAACGCTTGACTTGGACGTCGAATATGGACGAAGGGTCCACTATGACGTTATTCGATTTGCGGATATATTCAGCCAAACGCTCCTTATTCTTGAATTTGATTTCGGCAAGTTTGTCGAGCACCTCTTTGTTGCCTTGGAATTGCATGAGGCGTTCGAGATCGTTTGCGTCGGTCAGGAATTTATCGCCGATAAGCTCCTTGATATAATCCGCAAGCAACGGATTGGCTTCCGCCAACCACCGTCTGTGCGTAATGCCGTTGGTGACGTTGGTGAATTTCTGCGGCGCGATTTTGTAGTAATCGGCAAAAACGTCGTTTTTGAGTATCTCGCTGTGGAGTTCGGACACGCCGTTGATGGTATGCGACGCCACGAGGCAGAGGTTAGCCATACGCACTTCGGAGTCGGACAATATGGCGTTTTTCGATATTCTTTCCCAATCTCCCGGGAAGACGTTCCATAAGTCGGCGCAATAGCGTTGGTTGATCTCGTTGACAATCTGATATATGCGCGGAAGCAAGCTCTTGAACAAGCTTTGCGGCCAACGTTCGAGCGCCTCTTGCATTACAGTGTGGTTGGTGTAACTTATAGTTTCGCATACCGTCTTCCAGGCGTCGTCCCAAGAAAATCCGTAGTCATCCAGCAAAATACGCATAAGCTCGGGTATGCACAGCGTCGGGTGAGTATCGTTGATGTGTATGGCAACTTTTTGCGAAAAATCGGATAAATCCTTGTTGTAGCGCAAATGTTTGGCAATAATCGACTGTATCGACGCCGAAACGAAGAAGTATTGCTGTTTCAAGCGTAACGACTTGCCTTCTATATGGTTATCCGCGGGATACAGAATCTTGCTTATCGATTCCGCCATTGCCTTGGCTTCTATCGCCTTGACGTACTCTCCGCGCGAGAACATATCCATATCGAGTTCCATCGGGGACTTCGCGCTCCACAACCGCAAAACGTTGACGGCAGAGGATTCATATCCGCTGATATTCATATCGTACGGCACCGCAAGGATGGTCGTGGCGTCTTTTTGCTCGCATTTGAGCTTGCCGTTCTCCCAATGCTCTTCTACGTAACCGCCGAATTTGACCTCGTGCACTTCACTGCGCGGTTTGAGCCACACGTCGCCCTGCTCCAACCATTTGTCCGGCATTTCCATCTGCCAGCCGTCCACTATCTTTTGCTCGAATATGCCGTAATCGTAGCGAATGCTGAATCCGCCTGCCGGGTAACCGAGCGACGTCAGCGAATCCATGTAAGCGGCGGCGAGTCTGCCGAGTCCGCCGTTGCCGAGTCCGGCGTCGGGTTCGATTGCCATGAGCTTGTTTATATCGAATCCGAGTTCTTCCACAGTTTCGGTAGCCGTATCGAGCAACCCTAAGTTGTACAAATGGTTGCGTAGCGATCTGCCGAGCAAAAATTCCATGGACATATAGTAAACTTGTTTGTATCCTTTGGCGCGTACTTCGGTTTTGAATTTAACTCTCTTCTCCGTAAGCAGGTCTTTGATGACAAGGCACAGCGCCCTGTACATAATTGTGTCGGAAGCCTCTTCATACCTCACGCCGAAGTTTTGGGCAAGTTTGAGTTCGAGGAGTTCTTTCAATTTGGTTTTACTTAAGTGTGTCATTGAGCCTCCAAGTAGTTTGAGTGTCTTATTTGTTGAGTATTGACTTATAGAGCGCAATATACTCTTTGGCGGAACGCTTCCAAGAGAAGTCCGCCTTCATGGCGTTTTTGACGACGCATTTGTTCCATAGTCCCTTATCGTAGTATGTGCCGAGGGCGCGATTGATTGCGTCCAGCATATCGTATGCGTTGTAGGTCTTGAACGTAAAGCCCACGCCTGTGCCTTCAACGGGATTGAACGCCTCCACCGAGTCTTTGAGTCCGCCCGTTTCTCTGACTATCGGCACGGAACCGTAGCGCATGGCTATCATCTGAGAGAGTCCGCACGGCTCATACTTAGACGGCATAAGGAACATGTCGGAAGCCGCGTATATCTTGCTTGCCATGTCCGCCGAGAAGTAAATTGCGACTCCGAGTTTTGTCGGGTACTGCTTTTGGATGTCGTTGAGCGCGTTTTGATACTTATCGTCGCCCGTGCCGAGAACCACCATTTGTATGTCTTTGTCGAGTATCTCGTGTATGACTTGCAGTACAAGATCCAAGCCCTTTTGCGTCGTCAAACGCGTAACCATGCCTATGAGCGGTTTGTCGCATACCGGTAGTCCTATAAGCTCTTGAAGTCCGTGCTTGTTGTCCGCCTTGCGCGCGACGGTTCTGTAGTTGTAATTCCTAAACAACGAAACGTCCGTTTCCGGGTTGTATAGGTCTACGTCTATACCGTTGATTATACCGCTTATCTTGTATTTGCGTAGGTTGAGTATATGCTCGAGTCCGTACGCATAGTAAGGGTCAAGTATCTCTTTTGCGTATGTCGGGGATACCGTAACCACTCTATCGGATTCCTCAATGCCTGCTTTTAGCATATTTGCGTTGCCGTTATACTCCACAACGGAATAGTGCGACGGCGGTATGGCAAAGATGTTGTCTATGACGTATTTATCCATATTGCCTTGGAACTCTATGTTGTGGATGGCAAGCACCGTGCGGATGGCGGCGTACTCCGGTATTTGCCTGTAATAACAGTCAAGATATACGGGAGCGAGCGCCGTTTGCCAATCGTTGCATTGCAGTACGTCGGGATAAAATCCGGTTACGCGCATCGTTTCCAAAACGGCTTTGCTGAAAAACGCATAGCGTTCTCCGTCATCGAATTGACCGTACATGGACGGTCTTCCGAAATAATCTTTGTTATCTATAAAGTAATACGTGACGCCGTTAACCACACCGGAAAACACGCCGGCGTATTGTTGTCGCCACCCGAGCATACATACGGTAGCGCCGAGGAAATTCAAGCTGTGCCTGATATCCTCTCTCATTGCGTCATGCAACGGCAATACGACCGCTACTTGATGCCCTTCTTTGGCAATCGCAACCGGCAATGCGCCCATCACGTCGCCGAGCCCGCCGGATTTTATAAACGGAGCCGCCTCCGATCCCGCAAACAATATCTTCATTTCAACCTCCGGATTAGACCGTCTTATTTTTGACTATGACTATGGGGTAAGTTTCCGAACCGGATATCTGTTTGCCGGCTCCTATTACCACCGATTTATCCGTAATCGTGTAGGATATTTGACCGTTACGCATGACTATGCCGTGCTCCATTATTATGGAATTGCGCACGACCGCGCCTTCTTCTATCCTGACGTCACGGAATATGATGCTGTTTTCTACCGTGCCGTTAATTTCGCATCCGTCCGCGATAAGGCTGTTGACTACGTTGGCATGCTCCCCGTACAACGTCGGCACGCTGTCCTTGACCTTGGTGTATACCTTGCGCCCGGTACCGAACAGCTCCTTGCGAACGTCGGCGTTAAGCACGTTCATACTCTCGTTGTAGTAAGTTTTGACGTCGTCCACGATGGCGGCGTAACCGGTCACTTCGTGAGCGTATATCTTGCCGTTGGGCACTTCCCCAAACAGTATGTCCTTCTCGAAATCAACGTATCCGTGCGCGTAAGCCTGCTCCACCCACGATATGAGTAATGATTTTTTGAGCACGTAAATATTCAAAGATATCAGTCTTTCGTCCGGGCTCGGAATCTCGACGGCGTAAAGATCCGTGACGACGTTGTTTCCGTCGCGAGTAATCACCACGCGTTTGCTGCTGTTTACGGATCCCTTGTGACAGAGTATCGTGACGTCGGCGCCGTTGCGGAGATGTTCGTCCAATATCTCTTCGTAGTCTATGCTCGAAGCGATGTTGGAGTTAGATACGACCACGTAGTCCTCGGGCGCCTTCTCCAAATAGTCAACAACCGTGTAAAGCGCCTCGATTTTGCCTTTGTACACGTCGCGCGACGTATTGAGTACAAACGGAGGGAATACGGCAATACCGCTGTTTTTGCGGTTCAAATCCCAATCTCTGCCCATTCTGATGTGGTCCATGAGGGAAGAGTAGTTGTTGCGCGTCACGATCCCTATGCGCGTTACGCCGGAATTTACCAAGCTCGACAGCGCAAAGTCAATGAGTCTGTACCTGCCGGCAAACGGTAATGAAGCCGTGGTACGATGTATCGTAAGTTCGTTAAGTTTGCTTTCGTTGCCGCTCGCAAACAATATTGCAACCATCTTCTTGTTCATTTATCTGTCCTCCCCGAGCATTTCGCCCGCGCTGACTACGGCGCCCGCCGATACGTTGACTTCGGGTCCGACGACCGCTATTTTCCATTCTCCTCTTTCGGCATGAGCTTGCTTTTCGCCTACCACGGCGCCGGCGTTGATGACGGATCCCCATCCGACAATCGCATGGCTGATGCGCGCGCCGGACTTGACTATTCCGTTGGGCATGATGATACTATCGTGCACCGACGCGCCCTTTTCGACCTTGGCGCTACGTGAAATAATTGAGTTGACTACCTCGCCTTCTACCTCACAGCCCTCGCTGACAACGGCGTTGCAAAGAACGGCTCCGGCTCCTACGAAATGCGGCGGCTCCGCCGT
This sequence comes from Ruminococcus bicirculans (ex Wegman et al. 2014), assembly GCA_963642145.1. GTDB lineage: Bacteria > Bacillota > Clostridia > Christensenellales > DTU072 > Stercoripulliclostridium_A. Next base: position 9,725 of record CAVIFU010000007.1, on the reverse strand, counting down.
GTTCCTCGCATAGATTTTCCAGTCGGAATCGTTTAAGTTAATGCCACTTTGGGGGTCTAAAATATCCATATTGGCTTCCCATAAAGAGGATACCGTGCCTACGTCCTTCCAGTATCCGCGGAACTCGTACGTATACATGCGTTCTCCCGCGGCAAGCATGTTCGGTATGATGTTTTTGCCGAAATCGTTGTGGCTCGACTTGTCCTCTTCATCCATGATGAGATACTTGCGGAGTTTGTCCCACGTAAAGATATATATGCCCATGCTCGCTTTGGTGGACTTGGGGTTCTTGGGTTTTTCTTCAAACTCGTATATTCTGCCGTCGTCGTCGGCGTTCATGATACCAAAGCGCGAAGCTTCCTCTATCGGCACGTCTATTACGGCTATGGTGCAGTCGGCTTTTTTGGAAGTATGGCGCGCAAGCATATCGGAATAGTCCATTTTGTAGATATGATCGCCTGAAAGGATCAGTACGTATTCGGGATCGTACCTATCGATAAAGTCGATATTCTGATAGATGGCGTTCGCAGTTCCCTTGTACCACTCGCCGGTATCGCTCCTTTGGTACGGCGGCAGAACGAACGCGCCTCCTTCTAATCTGTCAAGGTCCCACGGCTGTCCGTTGCCTATGTATTGGTTGAGCTCGAACGGTTGATACTGCGTGAGTACGCCTATCGTATCGATACCCGAATTGATCGTATTGGAAAGTGTAAAATCAATGATCCTATACTTGCCTCCGAACGGGACCGCAGGTTTAGCTACACGGCGCGTAAGCGCGCCCAATCTTGTGCCTTGCCCACCGGCAAGCAACATCGCTACGCATTGTTTTTTAGCAGACATTTCGGCTGTGCTCCTCCTTCTTGAGTTTTAGATATAATGCTTGATTACCCTTGAGTTCCAAGGTAATACTTTGTTTTTGTCCGTGCATGGGCTCTTCTTCCGTGGCGTATTCCGCCGGCTTAACGGCTTTGCCGTCGAATTCCGGCGAAAGCGAATCGAGTATGACCTCATACATGCCTTTATCCGGCACTCCGAACGAATATATGGGTCTACCTACGTCGGAAAAGTTGATTATAGCTACCACGCGCTCTCCGTTTTTGGCTTCGCGGTAGAAAGCTACGACGTTTTGCGTGGAATCGTCCACTACCAGCCACTTGAATCCGTCGTAAACGTTGTCTTGCTCCCACAAAGCCTTGTTCGTAAGGTACAATTTATTGAGCTTTGCCGAGTACGCCTTCAAGTTTGCGTGGGTGTCGTAAGCCAACAGGAACCAATCGAGCTGTTTACCGTAATTCCACTCTATGAATTGACCGAATTCATTGCCCATAAAGTTTAATTTTTTGCCGGGATGCGCGAATTGGTAGGCGTACAACGCTTTGAGCGCGGAGAATTTCTCTTTGTACTCGCCCGGCATTTTGGATATCATGGAGGACTTGCCGTGCACTACCTCGTCATGTGAGAACGGCAGTATGAAGTTCTCGCTGAAAGCGTAAGTTATGCCGAACGTCAACTTGTTGTGCGCGCCCTTACGGAAGAACGGATCGATCTTGATATAGTCCAAAACGTCGTTCATCCAGCCCATGTTCCACTTGAAATTGAATCCGAGTCCGCCGACGTCGGGAGGCATGGTGACCATCGGGAACGCCGTAGACTCCTCCGCCACGGTAAACGCGTGCGGGAATTTGGTGAGTACGGTCTTGTTCAGATCGCGCAAAAACTCTATCGCTTCCAAATTGTAGTTGCCACCGTCTTTGTTGGGGCGCCACTCGCCGTCTTTGCGGTCGTAGTCCAGGTACAGCATGCTCGCCACGGCGTCGAGTCTCAGCCCGTCTATGTGGTAATTTGCAAGCCAAAAGCATGCGCATGACTTCAAAAACGATCTTACCGCGCCCTTGCCAAAGTCAAAGACCATCGTCCCCCAACCCTTGTGCTCGGATTTGTAGGGATCGGCGTACTCGAACAGCGGAGTGCCGTCGAATCTGTATAGCCCGAAAGCGTCCTTGGGAAAATGCGAAAGTACCAAGTCCAAAATCACGCCTATGCCCTCTTCATGACACTTGTTGACGAAATACATGAAGTCGTGCGGTGTGCCGAAGCGCGAAGTCGGCGCGAAAAATCCGCCGACCTGATAGCCCCAGCTCATATCGAGCGGATACTCGGTAATAGGCAAAAGCTCCACATGCGTGTAGCCCATCTCTTTCACATACGGCACAAGGCTGTCCGCAAGATCGCGGTAGGAATAATAATTGCCGTCCTCGTGCTTACGCCAAGAGCCTGCGTGCAACTCGTATATGTTCATGGGGGATTCCGCGTAATTGCGATGTTCGAGGGACGCCCTATACTTGCCGTCCGTCCATTCGAATCCGCCTATGTCGTATATCTTTGAAGCCGTCGCGGGAGGCGTTTCCATATGCAAAGCAAACGGGTCGGTCTTCATGACGATTTCCCCCGACGCCGTTTCTATGCTGTATTTGTAGTTTTCGTACCGCTTGACGCCGCGTATGAAGCCTTCCCACACTCCGCCGCCTATCGGTTGCATAACGTCTACGCTCCTGTTCCAGCCGTTGAAGTCGCCGACGACGGAGACCGATTTCGCGTTAGGCGCCCAACAACGGAATCGCCATGCTTTGTGTTTGTTTCTGATAACGTACGCCACCCCGAAAAGCTTGTAACATTCGGAATTGGTCCCCTCGTTAAACAAGTAAATCGGATAATCGGTAAATCTGTTCATATGTAATCCTTTACGTTGGTTAATTCTATTATAGTGCATTCTTCGCAAGTCGCATGCTCGATAGCCTTTTTAAGGCAAATTTCGTGCGCCTTGCCGTCTGTCGTAAATCCTATAAACCCCGAGCCTGAGCCTGTCATGACTACGCGATCGTACCCGGCGTCAATGAGGATTTGACGATATTTCTTGATTTTTCCATTGACGGCAATCGACGCGCGTTCGAGTGAGTTAAAGGGCTTATTCGGATAGTCCGACGCGTTGCCGGTATCTCCGCCGATCTCGTCATACATACGGAAAGCTTCCGCCGTAGACACGCGCTCCTTGCCGTAGACAAGCGTCATATACAGCTCGGGCACGTCTATCGTTTCCGCCACGCAGCCCCTTCCCGTAATGCGCTTGGCCCCGCCAAACAGTAAGCTCGGCACGTCCGAACCGCAAGATAACGCAAAGTCTTGCGACACGCGGAACCCGTTTGAGTCGCTTACCGCGCGAATTATCCCTGCCGCGTCTGCCGATGAGCCTCCGAGCCCGACTCCCTCGGGTATGCGTTTGGTTATAACGCAATCGTATGTCGGAGCGCCGTACTCCGCGCAAAGCGCGTCAAGAGTATGTAGCGCGTTGTCCGCATCATACTTTCGTCCGTCGGTATAGATTACGCTGTTTTTGCCGTTAAGGGAAGCTCTGAGCTCCACCGTATCGTACAGCGACACCGCCGTAACAATGCTGTCAAGGTTATGGAACCCATCCGGCGTAAAGCCGCTTATCGCAAGCGATAAATTAACTTTTGCGTAGGCTCTGATCGCCATGGTAGTTGCCATCGCTCTTATTATATAATAACGGCTTGCTAAAATCAATACCGCAAGGCAAAAATATCGTAAATGTAAATAAGGATGCGGCGCCGATTCCGATATTTTCTCGGCGCCTACCATCCTTATCTCATAAAATCCCCTGTCACGGCTACCCGACTACGTTGCCCGAGTAGCTTTTGTTCCTAATCTCCGCCCCTCCGCATAACATACTAAATCCCGTATCGGATAAGTTTATCGCCCTCTTTGAGCGGTAATTCCGCGTCCGGATTCATCGCAAGCAGTTCTTCTTCATCGCTACGCAAAGCTTTGGCTACGTCAAAGAGCGTTTCGCCTTTGCCCACTATGTATAGGCTGATGACGGCGTCGTTCGGAATCGCCTCTCCGAAATCTTTGATCTCTTCAACGTAAGATACCTCTTGCTCTTCTACTCCGAACACTTCCGCGTAAATGACGCCGTATGCCTCGATCTCGTTGGAACGCCTGACCTTGGCGCCATGCTCGGCTACGGTAACTTTGGCTTGCATGTTGCCGCTGCAATTCATGTCGCCGTCGATAGCCACGCTGTACGGAATCTCCGCAAGCAAACGTTTTCGCTCGTCGTCCAAATCGACGTAAACTATTTCACAGCAAACTATTCCTTCCACCCTTATGCCGTCCGAAGCGATAACGTTCTTTGCTCCTATCCAAGGAGCGCCGACGCACAAAACTTTGGCGCATCCCTTGCCATCGTCCGGAGTAAAGCCCGAGCCAAACCTGTCCTTTCCGCTCCCCATACATACGTCGGATTCCACGGAAACGGTGCTCGTTACGGGCTTGACGTCACGGCTCTTGCTGTATACGTCTACGGGAACTTCCGTCGTATCGCGCGATACGTATACGCCTCGCGCAAAAAGTACCGTCTGTATGTTCAGCTCCGTTCCGCCGTCCCCTTCCGTTATGGTTACACCCGTCGATTTCGAGCATACCGACACGCGCAATTCGTCGCCTTCCTTAATCCCGGGAGAGGGCACTTCCAAAGTAAACGGATAACTGATGCACGCGCTGCCCGGTATGCCGTCCGCAACATATGCCGTATGCGTGTAACACACACCCGTCAATTCGCATATATCGGTAGCTATGGATACATTTTCAAGCCGCACGTCGGTATCGGCAGTTAAAATTTCCGTTATATTTTCTTTGATAAATTCTGTATTCTCAGCTACGGTTTCGGCATAATTTATGGGCGTTATATTCATCATTGTTACGGGTTTGTAACGCGCATAAACATCGTCGGAGATGTCCGCGTGCTCGAATCCGCACGGAACTACGGCGTAGCCTTCAAGCTCCAACATTGTACGTATTTTTAGGTTGGAGTCGCCTACGTGTTCCAAAGAGATGACGCTTGCTTCCGCTTCGACATAGCTTTTGGGCGTAATGCTTGCAGATTTGATTCGCGCGTTGTGATCCGAGCTTTCTTCCATCGATTTAATCACGTCGGACTCCGAATAAATTACCTTGTACGTGATACGGTAATTGACGCGCATTTCGCCGTCGGTTGCCTCCGCGCCGTCCACGCGAACCCGTGCGTTTACGGCAAGCACCTTGTCCGCGCCCTTAATATAGATATCCTTATCTATATAGAACTGTACGGGTGTTAAAGTCTCTCTTTTGTCGCCATTTACATACATACGGAATTTCCCCCTTAACGGTGATACCTAAACATATTCCGCAAAATGTATAAATATGACTATTCCATAGCTCTTTTGTAAAACAAAATATTTTTGGCGGTAATATCCGCATACGAAAACGTTTGTAGCGCTCCGGAACTCGTTCTGACGGTAAAGACATTCGGGTACATATCTTCTATCACTCCGTCATACAACTCGATTTTATTTCTACCGCGATTGACCTTAACGGTCAGCGGATGTCCCTGCATATTCTTTAACTTGGCAATAATTATTTGGTTTGCGTCCCTATTATCCGGCATTCTCATAGGACAAGTATTGCCATTAAACGTCAGACTATTCGTTTTTACGGAAAAGTAAATCCTCTCGGAATAAAAAACTGCCGAAAACTTTCGTTCTCGGCAGTCATACGTTATAAAATCAAATTGCTTTTTAGACGATGTTATCTTTTGAGTTTAACGGTTACCTCGGAGTCTTGTACCGTAAAGGTGCGTTCGATTTCGGGGGCTTCGACTACGCACATATCACGCGCAAGTATGTCGGCTTGGATCTTATCCGCGTACTTGTCGATTGCGCTCTTTGCGGTTGCGTCTTGCGTCGAAATTTCGCATACTATGCGTTGCTCTACCGCAAAATCGGCGTCTTTGCGCATGACTTGTATTTGACGTATGAGTTCGCGCACGATACCTTCGGCGATGAGTTCATCGTTAAGCACCGTATCGAGAGCCAAAGTCATGCCGTTTTCGGGAGTGACTATGAATCCGCTCTTGGGACGGAAGTGGCGTTCAAACAAGTTTCCTTTGAGTCCGGTAAACGCGCCTATATCCACGTTATCGTCCTTAACCATCTTATCGAGGGCAAGGTAGCCGTCCACGTCGAGTCCGTCGACTACGGTCTTCAATTTTTGCGCTTCGCCTTTGAGCGTCGCGCCGGCTACGCGGAAGTTGACGGTATAGTAAACGTTGTTGTACAAACTTTCGTCTTCCGTAAACGCTACTTCCTTGACGTTAAGCTCGTCTTTGATGACGCCGAGTAACGGCGTTGCATAGTCCACGACTTCTTTCGTTGCGGTAACGTATAATTTGCTTAGCGGTTGTTTAATCTTGATTTGAGCCTCGTTACGCATACGTTGCGCCGTAGCGATTATGTCGCGAGCGACTTCCGTTTCTTTGAGTATTGTCGGTTCGTCCGGTACGTCAATGAGAGTGGGATAAACGGTAAGGTGCACCGAATCGGGCGCGCCGCTCTCGATCTCTTTGACGGTATTGCGGTAGATGTGATCGGTAATGAACGGAATTATCGGCGCCATGATGCCTACCGTCGCCTTGATGGATTGGTACAAACACCAATAAGCGTTCATTTGATCTTCCTTATCGGTAGATTTCCAGAAACGTTTGCGGTTAATACGGATATACCAATTGGAAACGTCGTCCACATAGGATTCGAATTCCTTGACAAGCGCGGGATGACGGAATGTATCCATACAATTACGCGCGAACGAAATAAACTCGTTAGTGCGCTTCAAAAGCCACTTATCGCTGTGCGTCAGGGTGGAATAATCGAGTTTGTGATGCTCTATATCCGGGTTGTCTATGGTCGCATATAGGTTGAAGAATACGTAGATATTCCAAAAGCCTATGATCTTTCTGCGAGCTTCGTCCGCAAGTCCGTATCCGAATCTGACGTCGGACGCAATGGGATTGCCCATGAACAGATATCTGATGGTGTCTGCGCCCATCTTTTCCGCCGCCTCGTCAAAACGGATCATGTAGCCGGTCTTGCTAAACTTGCCGCCATCCTCTTTGATAACGCTGCTGTGCGCCACGACTTGCTTGTACGGCGCTTTGCCGGTAAGCGTTACGGACATGAAAAGCAAAGAGTAGAACCATAGCCTTATCTGCTCCTTCATCTCTATTACGAGGTCGGAGGGGAAGTTATTGTTAAAATACTCTCTATCAGTGAAATACTTCTTGGTAGAGAACGGCGTTATGCCGGCGTCTAACCAACAATCGCCTACTTCCGGTATGCGCTCTACAAGCTCGCCGCAATGTTCGCAATGTATCTTGACGTTGTCGATATAAGGTTTGTGCAGGTGCGGAACGCCGTCCAAATTGCCGTGCTCGCTACGCTCGATAAGCTCTTCCTTACTGCCGATAACGGTGACGTGTCCGCACTTTTTGCAGACATAGAACGGAAGCGGCAAACCGTAAAAACGCTTACGGCTGATATTCCAATCGCCCATATTGTTTAGCCAGTCAAGCATACGCTTACCCGCAAATTCGGGTTCCCAATTGACGGTTTTGGCAGCCTCAATCATCAAAGGACGTATCTCGTCCGTCTTGATTGCCCACTCGTCCACAAGCTTGAATACAACGGGAGTTTTGCACCTCCAGCACTTGGGATAGCTATGCGTATACATCTCCGTCTTGTAGAGTTTGTTTTGCGCGCGCAATGCCTCGACGACTTTATCCACCACATCGGTTGTTTTGTAGCCGGTGAATTCGCCGAAACCGTCGACTATGACGCCTTCGTCGTTGATGGGACAGATTGTCGGAAGTCCCAAACGTTTGCCGAGTTCAAAGTCCTCGGCGCCGCATCCCGGGGCAATATGCACTACGCCGGTGCCTTCGGTGGCGTCTACGTCTTCCCACGGAACGATTTTGTGGGTGAATTTTTGGCAATCGAAATCCTCGAAGCAAGTATGATATTCCTTACCTATGAGTTCCGCACCTTTGAAGGGTTCACTGACGGAAACGATGTCGCCTTTGAGCTTGCCTACGGCGTTTTTGCCTACGATAAGGGCAGAGTCGTCGCTCTTGACGGTGACTCTGACGTACTCTATATCCGGGTTTACCGCAAGCGCGCAGTTTGACGTCAACGTCCAAGGAGTGGTTGTCCAAAGTATGATTTTGTCATTCGTACCGATGATCGGGAGTTTCGCAAATATCGATAAATGCTCCATATCCGCGTAAGAACCGCTCATTTCGTGCTCGGAAAGGCTGGTTCCGCAACGCGGACACCAAGGCATGGGACGGTGCGATTTAACAAGCCAACCGCGCTCGTTGCATACTTTGAGGAAGTGCCATATGGACGTAATGTTTTCGTCGGTATTGGTAAAGTAGGAGTGATCCCAATCCATCCACTGTCCGAGTCTTTTGCTCTGCTCGGTGATAACGGCGGCATACTTTTTGACGCGATCCATACATTTTGCGGTGAATTTATCCACGCCGTACTTGACGATGTCGCTTTTGACTTGGATGCCGAGATCCTTTTCCGTTTCGACTTCGACCCACAGCCCTTGCGAATCGAATCCGTTCTGATATTGGCAAGACTTGCCGAGCATGGCGTTGTAGCGGATATACATATCCTTCATGGTCCTGCCCCAAGCATGGTGTATGCCCATGGGGTTATTGGCGGTAATAGGTCCGTCGAGGAAACGGAAACGTTCTCCGTCCTTGTTCTTTTCTACCAATTGTTCAAAGCATTTGTGCTCTTGCCAATAATCGAGGGTCGCCTTCTCCATTGCGACAAAATCCGGCGTAGCATTTTCTTTCTTCATAGAAACTCTCCGTTAATGTATTATTACGCGCGTAATTATACCACAATAAGCGCGCACTTACAAGTAAATACCGCTATTTATCGCTCAGTTCCGCGCTCAAAGTAAGCGTACCCGTGTAAATAGCGTATAAATCCGATTCTTCGGGCGTAAATATGTAGGTATAGTCGTAACTTTGTCCGCGCATAATATCCTGATTCGGCGCCCACGCTATCGTCCCGGCTGTCGGTGAGGCAGCCTTAACGAATATATCTACGTCTTCAAGAGTTTTTGCCGTGCTCGCAATTATATCGGCAGTCCCTATCAAAATATCGTCTGCGGTAAGCGCGCGCTTCCCTACGACAAGCGTAACGTCGGTCTTGACTTCATTGTAGCCGTCCTCTTGCGATTTGAACGTCACGGCAAATACTCTGCCTTCGTCGGTAGTCGGCAGTCCTACTTTTTCCTTGTCGTCGGTATCGAAACTCCAACCTGTGGTAAAGTACTTTTTGGCAATCTCGCCCAAAGTATCGCCATAGCTTGCTTTGTAAGTATTCAGAAGAGGCTTATAGTCCGGCGCGGTTGTGCCGTCCGCAAGTTTGATTTTGGGTATGACAAACCCTAACGTCATGCCACACAAGGCGCATTTACGCAAAACGCGCCCCTCCTCGGTAACCGTTGCCTCGCGATTGTAATCCGATTCCACATCTTGCCAAACGTGGTTGCATGTTGCGTGCTCGGAGTTCTCATTTGCCTTACAGCCGAAAGCAAAACCGCATAGGAGCGCCACAATTATAACCAAAATAACCGTTATCGCCGATTTCTTCATAAGTATATTGTAGCACCGTATGCGGTAAGTGTCAATTTGAGAGTAAAATATCGACAAAAAGAAGCTGTCGCAGGTTTTCACCTGCGACAGCCATGAGTTTGGTTTCTAATACGTGTACGAGATTTGTATGCGTACGACGTTGCCTTGATTTGTGTTGCAA
>CAVIFU010000006.1:0-54865 GCA_963642145.1 Ruminococcus bicirculans (ex Wegman et al. 2014) | reverse complement strand
GTTTCTTCCTCACTCAACTTTTGCGGAAATTCCGTTTTGTCGGAATAGGCATACGTTTTGCCGGTGTAGATTATGTACTTATTGACGACTATGTCTACGTCCGCAATTACGGAACTGCTGTTGTACAGCGCAAGGAATGTGGGCGGATATTCGTCCTCGCCGACAGACGTGTATTCGTTATTCGCGTTGGCGGCGCCGTAATACTTGCCGGTATCCAACAACCATCCCTTGATGTCTTGGTAGAACGGCATGTAGAACGTGACTTCCTGTTGATCGTCGATGTTTACGACAATGGTACGATAGTAGACGTTGAAGTCTTTTGTCGCGCCGTCCTCGTCAACTACGCTCGGATAATTCGTAAGAGCGGTATCTCCGAACGCTAACTGCTCGTTGACTGAGGCTCCGCGCGTTGCGCCGATATATACGCTAATGCTGTGTTTGCCGCTTGTGACAAAGTCATCGCCCAAAGCGACCTCCTGCGCATACGAATGGTAGCCATCCAAACCGAACTTGAAGTATAGCTTTTTGTTTCCGATGTCGTAGTAGAGATAGGCGCCGTAAGTGTTTTCAAGAACGAGATGACTACGCGCAATTGTCATCGTTACGGTACCACCTGTTTCGGTTTCGGGAACCGTAAATTCAAAATATACTTTGTCATACGCGGAATACTCGGCTGAGCCGTTACCGCCCGCAAGCGTTAGCGCGGTCTTTGCCGTAAGGTCAACCTCTTCGCCGACATACATCGAGTAAACATCGCCTACAAGGTAATCCAAGTGTGCGTGGTCACGCTCGACGTACTCCAACGCGTTGATGGTCATGCGCGTTGCGTTACCTATTATCATGCCGTAAGGCGTCAAGGTATCGGCTATTTCGATGACATTGTACGTTTCATCGCAACTTCCCACGCGGATACGCAAGATTAACGTGCCGTTACCCAACATGCCGAGTTTATCGTAATATGCGGTGATCTCCGCGCCTACGCCGTCGGAAGTACCTTTGACCGAGTACGCCACTTGCGTCGTGACGTCGGGATAATCAAGATAAACGTCATAGACATAATTGTTTGTGCCGTCGGAATAGTTTTCGCCTGCCTTTTGCGTACGCTCGAATCTCATGCGCACGCCGTTGAAGCCATCTTCCGTGACATCGCCGGGCTCGCTACCGAATGCAAACAAACCGTAATACAAAGTGTACGTGCCCTCCTCATATATCGCGGTCTTGGCGCTACTGTTGTACTTGGCCACGCGATCCAAAATGAATTTGGTGTGGAAGTACGTAACGCTACTGCTCGACGGCACTATTAAGTGCTCGATTGACTTAGTCGCGTCTGCCGTAATCAAATCTTTATCGCCCGTAAAGCTACTGTCAACATTGGTGACGGGAGTGTACGTGCGCAATACGTAGCCGTCGGAATAGATATTGGTCTCGTCGTCCACGTATACGTCGAGTTTGGCGGATACCATGATCGTGGTATAGTCGTATCCGACAAGGACGCCGTTATAGTAGAGCGCAACTTCGGCAAGGTGTGATCCGCGCGAAAGTTCTATCTCTTCATTTACCTCATCGCCGTCTACATAATAGTATGCGTGGTATCCGTCCGGGAGTTCGGTCTTCAAGCCGAAGTACGACGTTATGTTCTTGACGGTCTCGGAATACGTATTAAGAGTGGTGTGCACCCAGACCGTACCGCTCGAAGACGCCGCCAAGTTGACGTAAGTGCCGCTCGGCTCGCACAAGCCTTGCTCCGTGAGCGTAAGGTCGCCTATGACGAAATCAACGCTCGAATCGACGCCGAAATAACTGCCGCGCTGACCGACAATAGCCATGACCGCAGCTATATCTTTCATCAATCCTATGTTTTCGTTTTCGCCGCTGTTGCCGTCTACCGCAACGATGACGCTCAAAAGCTCTTTGTCGAACATTACGCGCAAATCGTGCGTATAACCGTCAAACAGCGTGGCGCAATCTATCGCGTAAGACATGGTGCCGAGGAACTCGCCCTCCGCATTGCGGATGCCTATCGTTGCGCTGTTTGCGACGTTAGCGTTGAATGTAAGCGTCAGCATGTAATCCTCATTACATGCAAGTATCACCGAGAATTCCGCTCCGAAATCTTGCGCCAAACGCACGCTCATGCGAATTGTATCGTAATTGTGCTCGCTATCGGTCTTGATAAAGCTCGATGTTGATGTGTGCACCGCGCCGTAAGTCAAGTCGCTCCAAACGGGATTTTCGGTAACAGCGCTTTCCTTGGGATACACACGCGTTGCAAGCACTTGGCTGAGTCCTTCTATATCATTTGCGCTGAATGTGTTGGTACGCGCGTCGGTAACTTGGGTTTCGATTGTGCCTGTCACGTACGTCTCACTATAGGAGAAGTTCCCCTCCTCAAACAACTCTTTCTCGTAAGCGTAGTAGGCGGTAATGAATTTGGTGACGCCGACGTTGTTTACGAAATCCACGTCATCCCAAGTAAAGCCTACATACTTAGATTCTCCGTTCAGAACCTCTACGCCTTTGTTGCCTATATTGGTACTCTCGGCGTAATACAGACTGAATAGGAGTTTGGATTTGTCGATCGTATCGCCCTCGATGAGCTTCTCGCTCCAACTCGGGAGAACGGCGAACGGCTTGACTTGGACGTTGACGTCGAACTCTTCATAGGCAATTTGCAAGTTCTTGACGGAGCTATCCAAACTCATGCCTTTGAGTACGGCTTTGACAGTGCCGTATCCGTTGCCGTCTTCAGATTCCGTATAACTATCCTTAATCACGTTTACGGAGTGCTCGTACAGCTCGGAGCCCTTGTAGTACTCGACGTTCTTGCCATTCTCGCCTTGCGTAAGTACATAGTTGGTAAAGAGCGTAACTTGGCTCTCAGCGCTTTCGGCAAGCGAAGCCAACTTGGTTTTGATTTCGTCCGTATCGCCTTCTATCTCTTCGTATGCGAAAACGAAGTTGCCTTTGCCGTAATTTCCTCTGATAAGATTTGCCGAGGTGGGAACATATGTATCGACGTTGTTTACGGTTATTTTCGTTGTCGCCGTGATTTCAATGGTGTACGGCAGAACGTTGACCCATTGTCCCGTAGCCTGATCGTAATTGTGATCGGTGAGGACGGTGTCTACGTCATTCAGTCTGACGTACAGGTTGCGCGGTACTATTTCATACTTGAAGTCGGATACCGTTATCGTGTAGTTGGTGACTTCCGCGATTGTCTTACTCATATCTACGTTGCTCGCGCCTAAATCGTAAGTGCCTGCGTCATATGTCGCCGGGAAGTTTATCGTCGGGGCGTTATCTCCGCCGACGATCAAACCGAGACTCGCCGCAGTCTGCTCATTGCGGAATCCGACGTAAACGTATTCGTATGCCTCGTTCGCGGGCGTAGATAGATATTTGGCGTTTATGTTCGTCTTGTTCTTATCTGTCGTCTTGGGAGTCAGCGTCAGCGGTGCCGGATTGATAACCAACGTGTAGACCTCGGCAAACACGATTTTGTAGTTTTGCATGTAGTAGTCGTTTGCATTGAATTTAACTTCGTAACTTTCGGCGTCTTTGACGTTCGTATCGGCGGCAAAGGGGTCTTTGCCGGATTCATCGTACTCGTATGCCCACACCATTTGCGAAAGCTTGGTGCCTCTTCTCATCTCCGTATCGTCATTTTTATATACAAGCACGGAGCTTACGTCCTTGTTGTTGGACACGTAGTATGAGAATTTGACGGAAGTATCGCCGTACGTTTTGACAAGTTTGTCGTTGCCTACGGGGACTTTTGCCGTTATGGCAAGCTTGGATACGGTAAGCTTGCCGGGGTTAACCGTAATTGCGTAGTTAGCGGAGGTAAATCCGCTGACCGTCCATACATATTCGCCGGCGTTAAATGCCGTTGCACTGAATATCTCGGTGCCGCTATCGCCCGAAACATAACAATGCGCGGTAGCGTAAGATGTGACGATGATATCGGCAAGGATTTCGGCATTGGTTTTACCGTCGAGTTTGTCGCAGTCCGCCAAACCGCTTTCGTAAGTGTAACTGCCGAGATACCCGTCAAAGTAGGCGCGATATATCGCACTGCCGTATACGAACTTCTCTTCGTCCGAAATATCGTCCATCTTGATAACAAGCGCCCTCTTGGTAACCTCTAACTTGGCAACCGCGCTTGTATCGAGGGTGTAGTTTTCATTTTTGACAGACATGTCGGAAAGATTGATCGAGTAGGAACCTGCTTTCAAATACGCCACGTCGCCTTCGGTGACAAGCTTAGGCGCACCATCGACTATTTCGCGGATGGCACTGTCTACTTCGGCGTTACCCTTGCTCACATCTATGATTTTATAGGATATTTTGACATCGTCAACCTTGGTGCCGTATTCCACCTTGGCGGAATCTACCTCCACTTTGAGTTGGTGCGCCCTGACTTCCGCTATCTTGTAGGAATTGAGTAGCTTAAAATCACGGTTGTAGTCCGTGGCGTACATCTCTACGGCATAGGTGCCTTTATCGGCGGTGGCTACCGTGTTTTCCCCGCCGAATTCAAACACTATGTAGGAGTTCTCCGCTTCGACAACGGTCTTGATAGCGGCTATATAGTTAAGCGCATTGGTGAATCTGATTTTTGCTTTGTCCGTTTCGGACTCGGCGAGGCTTTGCAGTGCCGCATCCAGCATGTCCTTTGCTCCGGACGCCGCAGCCAGTGCCTTTTGGGTATTTTCGGAGGTAAAGCAATTGCTATCCGATCTGTTAATGAGACTTCTGAACGAATTGAGTTCCGATATCGCTTTCTCGATCTTAACCTTCGGGTTGGAAGCAAAATTCACTTCGTCAATTGCCGTTTGAAGAGCCGAATATTTTTTGGTGACGGCTTCAAGCTTTGTTTGGAAGGCGTTGTACTCGTCGTGATCCGTGCCGTACACGAAATTGTGCACTACGGGCGTTGATCCCGAATACGATCCGAACGTCAGGTTCTCATACAATATGGCAAAATTATTGCCGTCGTACGCCTTGGCTAGCGCGGACGAATTGATCGTGACGTTGACGCTCGCTTTGCTTATGGTGTAAATATAGTTCCCGTATGTGCCGACTTCAAAGTTCTTGTCGGAACACGTTACCTTTACGTCGTAAGTGCCGACGTTGGAATTGTCTCTGCCGTCATTGCCGCTACGCTCGTATACGAACGTCACCGTGGAGTTGTCGAAACCGGTTGTCGCTTCCGCCGGCGCAAACATGGCAGCGGTTATATTCGGCGCCTCGCCGTCATATGTCTTGGAAAGATACCTGTCGTTAATCCTTATTCGCACGCTGCGCGGTACGATCTTGTACTTGTAGTCGTGCTTTAACGCGATGACATAGTTGGAATCTACGGAGTTTTCGGCTATTCTGACGTCGTATCCGATTATCGTGACGCCGTCGTCTGCGTAACGTACGTCCCTCGCCGTAGCGATCTCGGTGCCGGAATATATGCCTAAGGCGAAATTCGGAGCCTTGACGCCGTCCAATACGTTCTCTAAGGTGTAGTCCTTGCCCGTAAGATTGGCGCTCTGGTTATTGAATTCGCGCTCGATGGTATATTCCTCGGTTTGGGAATTACAAGCCACCACAACGTAAATCGTGCGCGGTTTGATTGTAAACGTCACTTCTTGGCTGTCGTCGGAAAGTTCGTAATTCTTGTTGGTAATATCCTGTACGCGCGTGGTGTAAGTGCCGGCGTTCATGGCTCTCGATAAGCTCAAGGTCACGCTGTCGTCATCGTATAACGGCTTGTTGTCCGCGTCGGTTGCCTGCGAGCCGTCCTCGTTGTATACCGGCTGTAAGTATTCTGCGTTGACGTGCGCGGAGAACTCATAGTAAGCGTTCTTGTACTCCTCTCCGTCGGGGAGGTTGACAAAGTCGGCGACGGTTATCGTTACTTTGCGACTCTGTATGACGTAGGTGTATTCGACGCCGTCGATAAATGACACGGAGTAATTATTGTTGTTGGCGGACAAACGCACTTTGTAGGTGCCTACGTCCTTGCTTGCGTTGTCAAACGTCAAAGTTATGTAGTCGCGCACCTCGGTCGCCTTTTCTTCGGAAACCTCTGCGTAAGCTTCGCCGTTCTCGGTAAGCAGCTTGTAACTTGCTATGCTCGGTTTTTTGCCGTCATATGTCTTGGTAAGCGCGTCCTGATCTATCTTAACGTACAATTCTTTGCGCAAAACGGATAATTTGGCGGATACGAAAGTAATGGCGTAATTGGCATTTCCCAACGTGCCTACGGTTATGGCGTAATCGCCGTAATTTTCGCCCGCTACTCTGCCGAGTGCGCCTTCAAAAGCGTCTCCCTCGAGTAAGCCGCTTGCGGCGTTGCCGGATATGGCGGACGCGGTGTATTTGAATTCGGGATCGTCGTCGCCGTATACCTTGGACGCTTTTTCCGCGGTAACGAGTACGGGGCGCTCTGTTATTTCTATGACGCCGTTTATATAGTTTATCTTATAGTTCTTGGCGCTTGCGGGAACCTCCTCCTCGAAGGCTACCCTGACTTTGTACTTGCCTACGGGCGTACGCGCATCCGGAAGACCGCTCGTCCAACCCGATTCGCTTTCCCACTCGAAAGTAACGGTACCGAGCTTAGTCGCGTCATCATTCGACGCGAACGCGTTCTGCTCGTCGGAGCAAGCGGAGTCTGCGTAGTAACCGACGCCTAACTTGCCGATTTCCTCTCCGTACACCTTGATAGCGCTATCCGCCTTGACGTACAATGTGCGCGGAAGTATTGTTACCTTGGCTCCGTTTGCATCAAGCTCTATTTCGTAATTGGGATTCTCCGAGTTCAAAGTGCCTATTGCGATGTCGTACTCGCCGACGTTGCTATTTGTCGGGTCTCCTTTGGCAAGTGCGCCTTTGAGACTTTCACCATTGCACAAACCGCCGGCAGAATCGCCTTCTTTGCTTGCCGTGGTAAACGTAATCTTCGGGGCAATATCGCCATAGTTGTACGATACGGATTCGGGTTTAACGACGACTACGCGTTGTTTGACGGTAAAGGTTCCGTTTATAAATTCCGTGGTATAATTTTTGCCGACAATTTGGTTGCGAACGCCGACGCTATATGTGCCTGCCGCGGCGGTATTGTTCATTATCGCCACGATGGTTGTATTTTGGGCGACGTAGTAAATGTCGAACATATCGAGAACAACTGCGGGGGCGATCTTCTTGCCGTCTTTGCCCGCAAGATATGCTTTGGTTTCGTATGTGACGTCGTATTTTGAATTGAAGCTCTCGGAGTTTAGCTCGTCACCATTTACAAATACGGAAAGCGGATCGTCTAAGTATTCTCCTTTTTCCAAGCCTATTTGGATAAGCACTTCGGGAGTTTCCTCTCCGTATACCTTTTTCCCGTTAACAACGCTGAAATAAAGTTTCTTTTTGTCGATGACGATGGTGCGCTCGGAGTCTTTAAGCTTATTGTGAATGCCGTCACCGACGTACGAAACAACTATGCAATACGTGCCGGCGTCCTTGGGGAACGCGGTGTAATCGACGCCGGACTCCCTGCCGACGGAAAGCCATATGCTCTGCGGAATGTACTCTATCGTATATTCGCTCGCGGCAATCTCTTTCTCGCGCTCCGCCGCGCCGTACTCTTCGTAACCCATGACTTTTATGCTCGGAGCCTTGTCGCAATCGCCATAGGTGAATCGATAGTTATAGTCATCGTCGCTCGGATATTCGACTTCGACATTACGGCGGTCACGCATGTAGATTACATAGCTTGTTGTTTTGACTTCGCCTACGTATCTATAGGAAATGTTTATCCTTTGGGTCCTCGTCGTGCCGCTGAATTCGGAATTGTTAAAATTGCTCTTGTCGATATAGAACGTGGCGGAAGAATCACTATCCCCGGCATCCGTCATATTCTTGATCTCAACCGTGCCGTTATCGTAGTATAACGCTACGGTACCGCCCGTTATATCGAACTCCTCACCCTCGATGTAGTAACGTTTGGGAATGTCGTTGACGTCTATTTTGAGCAGTTTTTTGGCTAATACCTCGAATTGCTTGGTGACCGATTTTTGAATCTTTTCGTTGCCGTAAGTGTATGTGACGGTTACGTCGCGCGCACCTTCGGTCGTGTCGTTCTTTTTGTATCCGTTGACGTTTGTGTGCGAATAGTTGATATATTCGGACTT
Organism: Ruminococcus bicirculans (ex Wegman et al. 2014); assembly: GCA_963642145.1. GTDB lineage: Bacteria > Bacillota > Clostridia > Christensenellales > DTU072 > Stercoripulliclostridium_A. The sequence goes on along the minus strand of CAVIFU010000006.1, from coordinate 46,691 downwards.
CATGGGCACCTTTGTCTTGGAGCCATCGTTGAATGTAACTATTATGATGTAATTTTGAACGTCGATTTCTCCGCCCTGTATGACCGTGAACGCGTTGCCGGAACCGACGGCTTCAACTTCTATGGACTGTACTTGACGTCCGCCTACCGTTACGTTGACGGTAAGGTATACATTCGATCCGTCGCCGTTGTCATACACGAGTTTGACGGCTTGCATGCCGGAACTGTTTTTGTCGTAATCTTCAACGGTGATATTTTTGATGTACCCACCGAAACTAACCTCGTTGTCCTTGTTGCCGTTAGAGTACGTTACGTCTACTTTAGCTTCCGACGCGCGCACACTGCCGGTTCCACCGCTGAACTCTATAAAGAGGTTCCCTATCGTGTTTTCGTCGATTACCGTACCGCCGGGAACACTCGCCAAGGCTACGCCTTTCGTCCACGTCATTTGTTGAACGGTAGACGATATTACTTCGATTTTGACGGACGAAGTGAATACTTCGCCGTTGTTGTAGGTTATGCTTATGTCTTGCTCGCCCAAGGTATTGGAAATACCGCCAAACTGCAATTTGCCTTCATTGACGCTTTTTTCTATGTCTATGACGTCGTACGTGCCGTTATTGTAGCGTAGCCACAGCACCATGCCGGTGTAATCGAATGTTATGTTGTTGCGAGTTACGTAATAATACCGATCCGGCACTGTTTTGACTTCGACGCCCTGAGCGCTCTTGCTTATAACCGAAACTATGGTCGAATATGAGAAACCCTCTTTGCTCGGGTAGTATATCTTGACTTCTCTGTCGCCTGTTTGGAAATCACGCGACTCATAGTCTAACATGCCGGAGGTGATCTGAATGAAGTCATCGTCGTCATAGTAATCGTCGGAGACGGATTCGTATGTAAGAGCGATGTAGTAATCGTCAAGGTTAATTGCATTACCCTCTACGACTATGCCCAAAGTCTCCCGAAACTCGTACTCGTAAGCGTCTCCGTCCCAAATTTTTTTGTAAATGCCTTTTATTCCCGTCGGATTGTTGGTTACCGTTATCGTCAGAGAAACCTTGCCGTCGTAACCGTCGTTAACCAAACTTACCGTGTAAGTGCCGACAGCCTCGAAAGTGGCAACATCGTCAATCTGTTTCCCTTCCTTTTCCCAAACAAGCGTCCACTCGTTGCCAAAGACTTTTTCATCGGCACGGACAACGGTTGCCGTGACGGCGTCTTCATACCATACGTTAAGCTCGAGACAATCTACGACAACGCCGTCTCGCATACCGTACAGTTCGAATTCTTCCCCTATAACATACTCGGTTTTGGGGCTGGACTTGATCTCAACCTTTGCGATACGCTCAATGACTTTGACCGAGGGGATTTTGTCGGTAGGAATTGCGTAGCCCTCGGTTTCGTATGCGTCTTTGTAAATTGCGCTTGTCGCTTTGACTATGCCGAGAGCCTCTGTATCCACAACGAATTCCAACATTCCGTCGGTAATCGCTACGTTTTTGACGGTTTCTCCGTTATTGTAGGTTACGTTGAGCGTGACGTCGCTAAAATCGGGCGTGCCGCCTTGTTTGGCAATCAAGAAATCTCTGCCGTTTGCGATATCAAACTCCACTCCCGTGACGCGGAGGGCTTTTACTTCAAAGACGTAATCAAGGAAAAGACCGTCGTCACGTACTATGTGCCAAGAATACTTGCCGGGCACGGAATACTTATTGACAGAGGTTCCCCCATCCCACTCGATCATTTTGTCGGAGAGATGCTGCGTCGTGCCGTACGTGCCGTTGTTATAGACGATGCGGTACGACCATTTTCCTATATCGAATGCGGTATCTTGGTAAATATCGTAGCATTCATACATCTCTAAATCTTTTATCGCTTTAGCGATGACGTTAACGGTAATCATGCCTTCCGTAGACAGCTTCGCCGTGCCGTAATAGAACTCTATCTTGACTTGTTGGTCGCCGGCAACGCTCTTGTCGTAACCGCTGAATTTGATCTTGTCGGACGGATAGGTTATAACCTCCGTTCCGCCGTTGGTGTATGTTACGCTTATCTCCAAGCCGTCAAGGTTGAGGTCTTTTTCTTGGTACTGCGGATGTTCCTCTTTGAAGGCATCGTTGTAATTTGTAAGTTCGTAACTCTTGACGTCACGATTGACTATCGTTACGGAAAAATCCGTGGCGAATCCTTTGTACGTAAGGGTGACTTGAGTCGATCCCGTCTTGTCGGAGTTAAAACTATACGTCAAACCGTCAAGCACGGCGCCGTCAACCGACGTCATGTCTACGTCGTCACTGTATCCGCTGTTGTAGTTGAGTATAAGTACGCCGCCGGTTAAATCGACGCTGCCGTCACCCAAAAAGTAACTCAGCGTGGTGGGAAGCTTGCGGATCTCTATCGAGCTCAGTTCGCGCTCCTCTACGGTAACGTTGTATGTGGCTTTGCAAGTCGTACCGTCGAGGTCATACGATACGGTTATCTCTTGCGCGCCGAGTTTGTTGCGATCGTACCCGGAACACATATCCTCTACAATCGGTACGACGATATTCGATCCGTCGGTATTGTAGATGTGCATGTAGCAATCTTTGAGGTTCAAAAGCTGTCCCTCGATGTAATTGACGTTGGCGTCGGGAATCTCTAACGAAACGTTCTGGACCGGCGGACGCGATACCGTGACTTTGAACGACACGGTTGCGCCTTCGTAACCGATAACGATGTATTGGTCGCCGACAATGTTCGGATTGAACGTGGAGACCATGTCCGAAGTTACGCTAACCTTGCGTTCGCTGTTGTCAACGTATACGACGAGAATGCTCGAATCCGTGAGATCCAAGTCCTCGCCGAGATAATACGACGTCTTGGGCGACGCGAAAATCTCTATGTGATCAATCTTCGCTTCTGCCGAACAGGCGGTAAATACGCCGAGCGACAACGCTATCACAACAAGCACGACTGCTAACAATGTAAGTCTTTTTTGCATAGTACCTCTTTACGCGCGCGCCTCACGCGCGTTTATACGCATTTATATTAACATACGCGCACGCGTAATACAATGAGTTTGCAACTGTTTTTACTTTCTTTTTATCGTAGGAAGGGCGCAAAAATGCGCTCGCGGTACTCGCGACAGCGAATAATTCAATATTAACCGCATAAGGGCGGGCGGGTGGGGACCGATTAAACAAAAGAAAATCGGCTCCGTAAAGTCTTACAGAGCCGAAAAAGTACATATTGGTTTTTTCTAATTAAATTATCCTTTACCGTCGCGTTAGCGATGTATATTATCAGTGCTATACGCGGTTCGTAAGTTTAAGAGCGTATTATGCTTATTCCCTGACCGAACACATGGCGCTTACGGTCGCAACCCTGTTCGGATCCTCACAGGTGTTGATGATGCCGAATTTCCTGATGACGGACTCGATACTGACATTACGCTTATCGGCAACGTCGCGGATAAGCTCGACAAGGAAGGCGTCGTTGAAATAGACAACTTTGCCTGCCGATATGCCACAATACGCGAATCCGAGCATTGTGAATATTTGGTCGATGCCGTATCCGAGTCTGTCGGATAGCAAAAGTATCGTGTCGCGCATGAGCGCGTTGCCTACGGGCGTAACTTGAAGCGCGGATACGCTCTCGTCATACGTTTGGCGCATGTTGACGGCAAGCTCGGCTATTACTTTGACAAGCGTGACGTATTTGTCCGAACGTGTGATGGCAAGACGCGAACATATCGCGTCATAACTGAATCCGCCGCGTTCGTTGATCTCGGCGATGATCCTCGGCATGATGTCGTTGGGAATGGCGCGCTTGGTGTAGCATCCGTAATCGATGAGAACGTTCTCTATCGTGGCGCGGAATTTGTCTATCTCCGGCAAATTCAAGAAGTCTGCGGGGATCGTGCGTAAGCCGTCGTTGTAGGCATGCGCAACGAGTTGCTCTGCCTTGGCAACGCCCATAGCCTCGTATAAACTGTTTCTGCACGCAAGAGTGGATCCGTCGGGATTGACCCTACCATAGGAGCTATAAGGGTATGCCCAACTGTGCGTTAGGAAATTGGCGTAAGGCTGGCTCTCGATAATGGCGATGCTCTCCGCAATCTCGGCGTTGTCCTTGACGCGTTTAACGCGCAATCTGCTCTTGAATACGAAACCTGCCGTTTGGAAGTTCTCGTTGAAGAACTTGGCATAAAGCACGTTGACCGTATCGAAAAATCTGCGATAACTTACCGGCGTTTGGTCATACGACGCAATCAAAAAATACGCCCTGTTGTTGATAACGGAATATGCGACGATGTCTATCGGGAAAGATCCCACCGACGACAGCACGCATTTGAGATAGTACATTTTGGCGCCCGGGGTTGGGAATACCACGCAATTGGGTCTGCCGTCTACCGCCACGCGATAGAATATGGGTTTGGTTGTGTTGTACGCGCTGACGCGTAAGTCGGCTCTGCGTTGATCCGACGGAAGCCTGCCGATAGGCGCGGCGTTGACAACGGCACGATTCGGCTTGCCGTGGATAAATCCTACGGCAACCGCATTGGCTTCCGTAACGGTGCCTACGTTTGTCGGAGTGGTGACGGGGATAACCGCGTGCGGAGTTTTACACGAGCATCCCTTGGATTCGGGTTCGTTTGCCATAGTCTGTTAACCTCCTTGACTAAGTTCAATTTTTGCTTTTCGGGTACCCTAACAGCACGTTAAGGTACCCCTATTATTAGTTTTCTGACGGTACAGCGTCCGCAACGATTTCTTGCTCGGCGGCTACTTTTGCCTTGCGCGCTTCTATCTCGGCAACGAGCTCGCGTTGACGCGACTCGGTAAGAGTATAGAAGAAAATAGGAATTATGCAAGTTACAAAGCTTACTACTCCCGAGAGTACCAACATCAACCAGAGCTTATTTAAGCCATCGGTGGTCATACTGCCTGCAGGGTTTGTGGGACTGATTCCGGACATTCCGTATGCCAATACGCCGATAAACGCGCCGACTGCCATACCTATCTTATTGATAAGCGTTTGCATCGCAAAGCATATGCCTTCCGCTCGTTCGCCGGTCTTCCACTCGAGATAGTCTACGGTATCGCCTATCATGGCGTAAGTCATTATGTTGCTTATGCCCTGCGGTATGCCGATAAATATCATGCAGATGACACTTACGACAAGTCCGCCCGGACGGAAGGAAGCCGTATTGAAGTCCCACATGAAGAACATGACGATCATTGCCACAGCTCCGATGATGTGAGAACCGATAAACGTCCACTTTTTGCTGAATTTCTTCGTTAGCCACGGGCAAAGCACCGACGCGACCAATCCTCCCGGGATTACCAGCATGGTAAGCACGCTGTAATATGACTCATCGGCAAGCGCGTACTTACAGAAGTAAAGTCCGCCGGTGTAGGTGTAGACCATCCTCGCCGATCCGAGTATACCGGATATGACTATGAGCATGAGCTCTTTGTTCTTGAACAGCAACTTGATGTTGTGCCCGAACGACGGCGGTTTTTGACCGTTGCCTTCGATGCTTCCGCAACGCTCTTTGGTGTGCTTAAAGCCGACGAAGAACAGCGGTAACGCCATAATTACAAGCACGACGGCTACTATAAAATATGTCCAACGCAAAGTTTCCATGTTTTGCGTGGCGTACTCCGGGGCTACCAATCCGTCTACCTTGTATTTGGCGGTAACGGCAGAAGTGATGATGGGTACGAACACCGTAACGATACCTCCGCCGAGCGTGCATGCAAGACGCGCTATAGTCAGCATGTTGCCGCGTTTGGTGGTGTTATTCGTCATCGCGGTGGACAGTCCCCAATAAGGAACGTCGGCTACGGTGTAGACCATACTCCATATGATATAGACGATGGACAAGCCTATGAAGCTACCTAAATTCGCCTTATACACCGGCAGGAAGCACAATACCGTCATGATTGCGATAGGTATTGCCATCCATTTGAGATACGGGCGGCATTTGCCCCACTTTGTGCGCGTCATGTCCACTACCGAGCCCATGATCGGGTCGTTGAACGCGTCGTACAAACGAGTGGCAAGCATCAAAATGGCTACAGCGACTACGCCCGACGTTCCGCCGATATTGGCGTTGAGGTCGAAGCCGAGTGCGTCCGTCATAAAAATCGTAAGGTAACTGCCGATTACCGTGCATATTAAGTTTTGACCGAAACCGCATATACTGTACGCCCAACCTTCCGACGCTTGTATATCGCCGTCACCCGGCGTGGTTCCGAATAGTTTGTTGGAAAAATTATTCCATTTTGCCTTGAAATTGTTCATTTAACCTCTCCTCGATTCGATAACTCTACCGAACGCTTCAAGGATATCCTCTGTAGAGATTGATCCGTGTTTACCCAAAATTTCCCCTGCTTTCTCGGATACATATTGCTTGCTCGATTCTTCCAGCACACGGCAAACTTCAAACGCGCCGTCCATATCCTTGGCGCAAGCCAATAAGCCGTGATTTGCCATAAAGCAAGCGTTTTTACCTTTTATCGCGCCGACTGCGCCATTCGTAAGCGTTTTGGTGCCGGGCAATCCGTACGCTCCGCACTCAACGTCTCCGCCGACAAGCGTTTTGAGCTCATCGTTAAACGCCGGCATCGTCTTGCGCGACGCCGCAACGGCAGAGCTCCACACGGGATGCGAGTGTATGATCGCGCAAATTTCCGGTCTTTCGCGATATATTGCCGCGTGAATCTTCTTCTCCGACGTGGGCTTGATGTCGCCCGACCATTCGAGCGTTTCAATGTCCACTACGACGAGATCTTCCGGGCGCATACGTACATAGTCCATTCCGCTGGGCGTGACAAGCATGCGCTTGTCGTCAAGTCTGACGGATATGTTGCCCCAAGTGCCTTGCGTGAGCCCCGTCTCCAAAAGACGAACGCCCGCTTCTTTAACCGCAATTCTCAATTCTTGTTCTGTCATACGCCCTAACCTTCGATCTCCGCTTTTTTGGCGGTCTGATCCTTCTTGCTGTATTTGGTTTTGTATACGAAACGCATGAGAACTGCGTCCGCAAGCCCTATCTTGACGGAATTACCGAGCACCGTGCTGCCGACATAGGCAAGGGCACCCTTTTCCAATACAAGCGCGCCGGTATACGCCTCGTCCGGCGTTCTGCCGGTAGACACCACGCCGCCGTTTTTGACAAGGCATGCGCTTCTGCCGTTGAGCGTGTGCAAAATGTCCGTTGCGTTACCGGTCTTTGCAACCTTTGCGGTAGGTCCTATGATTTGCGCCATATCGTCAAGAACCGCGGGCAGTTTGTCCACGTACTTGGCAACGCCTACGCAATAAGGCGCGTGATTGATAATGATGGCTCCGACGTCCTCTCTGCCGGCATAAATGGCAAGATGTAATGCCTCCGTATCCGTCAGTTTGCCGTTTTTATCGACGAATTTGACGTCGGCGGAGGTAAGCTCAGACATGGGCTTATCCTCCGACGAAATGTACATGCCGGCTTGCGTTTTGACGCTGACGGTATCGCCCTTGCGGACGAGACCGTTAGCGGAAAGCTCCGACGCGTACTTTAATATTTGATTGACTATAGCTTGGCTCATCTCTATTTCTTAACGATACCGCCCTCCGTCCTGACAACCGTCGAGAACACTTTGTCAAAGCGACGGAGCGCCTCGTCGATAACTTCGTCGGTATCGGCAAGAGAAGTGTAAAGTCTGGATCCGGCAAGGGTTACGATACCGTTTGCCATGTACGCCGCGCCCATGTGCTCCATGGCGACTTTGCGCTCCATAACCATATCCTTGTTCTTGAGAACGCCGAGTACGGACTTGAGTAGGCAGAAGGACGAATAGTCAAAGCTCATTGCGCCCGTGCATTCGAGGTGAACGATGCTGCCTTGGTTGTATACAACGTACGGGAGTTTGTACTTAGCGACAAGCTCTTTGAGTCCCGCGGTGAGTCGGTCACCGGCAAGTCCTGCCTTGACGCATGCGTTGGTACGTTCGATTTCTTTGATGGTGAGGTATCCCGCAAGAGAGCTCAAGGGGTTAGCCGCCAAGGTGCCGCCTACGTATGCGCGGTGCTTACCGGTAGCTACGCCTGCCGCCATGAGTCCCGCGTACTTCTTGAAGCCGCCTACGCCGCCTGCCGCGGGATATCCGCCGGCGATGATCTTGCCGAATACGGTAAGGTCGGGTTCAACGCCGAAGTAACCTTGCGCGCCGCCGAGACCGATACGGAAACCGGTAACGACTTCGTCGAAAATGAACAACGCGCCATACTTGTGAGCAAGTTTGAGCGCTTCCGCATTGTAGTTCTTATGTACGGGACGGGTACCCGATTCTGCGCCTACGGGTTCCACAATTACGGCTGCGGTGCCGCCGCGTAATTGGTTGAGACGGAGCATCTTCTCCAACATATCGAGGGAGTCGGGCTTGACTTCGTCAGTCTCTTTGTAGGCGTTGCCGGGGATGCCGTGGGATTCGAGGAACTGTCTGGTGCCCGGTATTTTGAGACCGTAAACAACCTGATCCGACCAGCCGTGGTATGCGCCGCCGACTTTGATGACTCTCTTTTTGCCGGTAGCGATACGCGCTATACGGAGAGCCGCCATGACGGATTCGGTACCCGATCCGAGCATACGGAACATCTCGATGGTGGGCATATGCTTATTGATTTCCTTAGCAAGCAATAACTCGGACTCGTGCAAAAGTCCCGTGACGGGTCCGCAGGTATCGAGCAACTTTTTGATCTCTTCCCTGATAGCGGGGTAGTTGGATCCGAGAATGGTGGGTCCGCCGGCTTGCAAAAAGTCGATGTATTCGTTGCCGTCCACGTCGTACATGTGCGCGCCCTCTGCTCTTGCCATGGCTATCGGGAAAGGATAGTTGAACGCAAGGTTGTGTTGAACGCCGCCGGGGATATACTCTTTCGCCTCGGTTGCGATACGCTTAGAGCCTGCGCACTTGGTATCGAAATACTCAAGCACTTTCTTGTGCTCTTCTTCCGATATTTCATATATCGGTTTGGAAGTGAGCTCTGCAAGCTCTTTGTAGATACGTTCGGGTTCTTCCCATTGCCTAATGGCATACTTTTGTTCGTTTTCCATTATTGCCTCCTATGGAATGGTTTATTGTTTATTTATGATGGAGAATATCTTCGAGGACGTGCCTGCGAATTTATAGTTCCCCGATATTTTGACGGTGTAGGTGCCGACGGCAGAGGGACGTGAAGTTAAGAGTTTGCCCTCGCTGTCGTAATATAATATGTCCTTGGAGCTAATGGTAACGATCGAGCCCACGGAGTCGGTGTATCTTGCGCCGAATTCCTGAATTGGATTACCGGTATAGCTGAAAGTATTGTTCTTGGAATCAAAGTTTATGGGAGCCGCCCACATAACGTTAATCGTCTCGCCGTTGTTGTCCTTGTCGAGCGTCTTGGGATAGATGGTAAACCTCGCGTCTATGGAAGCCACGCTGTACAAAGCGTTTTGGTTGTCGCCCTCGGCTTTGAGCCCGACGTGTATTGCGTATGACGCGTATCCGCCTTGCGCGTTGTAGAGGACGTCCTCGCCGGCGTCACGCCAAATTTCCACTTCTATCTTGTCGCCGACGACAAGTTCGCTTTCCTCGATGTCGTAAACGAATTCTTTGTCCGCTTCGCCGTATACTTTGGACGCGTCCGAAATGTCTACGATGATTATCTTGCGCGATATCTTGACTGCAAGAGTATCGTTCTCGATAAGACCCGCGTTGTAATACTCGTTCTCCAAAACTCTTATGCGCATGGGATACGATCCGGGATAAAGCTTAGCGGTTGTCCACCAGTTGTTGTCGGTTGTCACCCACTCGCCGTCTATGAGCACTTCTATCACGGTATCCGGAGCGGTAAAGCCCTCTATGCTCTCGGTTATGGTGACTTTGGGCTTAGACGCCGATCCGTATTGGAAGCTTGCGCCGGTGACTTTTGGCTCCGCGTCGAGTTTGCGATAGGAAGTTACGTTGAACGAGGTAGATTTGCCGCCGTACGTCAACGTTACCGTCTGCGTGCGCGATTTGCCGCCGTATACGTTCGCAAACGGCGTTTCGGAATATCCGTTGACGGCAATAAGTCCGCTCGTCATGGGCAGTACGTCGGAAGAAGTTTCCCCTGTTTCTTTGCCGTCGGAACCGATATAGCCGTACGTGCGTTTGATGTATCCGCCTTCCATGCGGAGCTTTTGTCCGTCCGCATAAGTCACTACCGACGGCACTTGGTAAACTTCGATTGAATTCAATTCGCGTTTTGCCACATATATCCAAAACTCGGTGGTTTTGCCGCCGTAAGTTATGGTTACGCTTTGGAGGTAGTCGCCGTTCTCGCGTGCGACGTATTTGTCATAATCGATATATTTCGCGCTCAACGTGCGCTCGACGGACTTTTCCACGCCTGTGAATTTGACGTTGAACTTCAAGAAACCGGTATCTTCGGTTGCCGTGCCCGTAGAAGCGTCGAGTTTATCGAAAATGTAGTTCTCGTTGAAATCGTCCCTGTACGTCACTTCGTACGCTCTGTATTCCGCGCCGTCTACGGTAACGGTCTTCATGCCGTCCTGCTCCTCATCAAACGAAATACTCTCCACAACTCCTTCCGCAACGTCTATTTGGAATGCGGACGCGTATGTCCTGTTATCGACGGTATATGTAACGGTTATCGTTTGCTGTCCGACGGTATTCGGATCGAATCCTCCGAAACTCCAATATGCGGAGGAGAAAGACGTCACTGCCGAAGAGGTGCCGTCATTGAACGTGCGCACGACTTTGAGCCCGTCAAGCTCGAGTTCGGTTTGCTCTCCCTTGACGTATACGGTAGCCTTTGGCGCGGAAGCTACTTCTATTGCCGATACGCGTCTGCCGACAACGTTGGCTTTGACCACAAACGTGTACCCTTTGTAGCGGAAACGGGCGTCTATTCTACCGGTGGCGCCGGTATCCGCCGTAAGCATCTCCGCGGAGGATAAGTTCATAGTGTCAATGCCTTTTTTCTCATAAGAAACTTCTATATTCGGTCCGCTCGATTGATGGAGCGCCGTAAGGGAAGCGCACTCATAAATATTATCGGCGCTCTCATTTCCGCCGGCTATATGGACGGCGGACACGAACTCGTTCTCATTGACCGCGTGCACCGTAAACGTTTTGCTCATGCCGGCAACGGTCACTTCGGCGGTGTAATCGCCGGTTTCGGTCAGCGACGCAACTTCCGTACCGGCCGCGTTATAAATCTTTACATAGCTTTCGGTAATGGGTGAAATTTTGTCGGACGACAAGTCGTTATACTCAACGTACACCGAGGATCCTTCGTAATTCAAGGCACTACTTCCGAGAAGATAATAGTCGCGATACGGCGCGATGAGCTCCATCTTGGTCGCAACGCGCGCAACGACCTTTACTTTGAATCCGGCGGTTAAACCGTTTACCGCAAAATTGATGGTTTGGTAGCCGTTTTTGCATTTTTCAAGCGACAGTTTGAACTGCGATCCGTCGGAAGCAATCTTGTTCTCGTCAAGAGAATCCCACAACGTCGGATCGTCTATATCGCTCTCGTACGTGCCGTTATCGTATAGGATATTGTAACGCAAATATGCCGTGGAGAACGTCTGACCGTCAACGTAAGTCACGGCGTCTACGCGCTCCTCGGGATTTGCATGCACGTCTTTGACGATTAGCTTGTAAGGCTTTTTGGATACGACCGTAATGTGTAGCGGCGTAAACCAATCATAGTTTTCAAAACGAATGTATACGATGTGCGTACCCACGTCGTCGAGTACGTCGCCGTTGCGAAGGCGCGACGCGGACTTTTCGGACGTATCGGACGTATTGTCAAGATAAAAGTTGAATCTCGCGTCGGAAAGAACATAGTCTTTGAGGGTGCCGTCTTGGTATTCGACGGTGGCTTTGCCGGTAGACCAATCGATGGTGTCGCCTTCCCTGATCGACGACATCTTGCTGCTGTAAAGAGCTCCGTCTACGATAACGCCCTTGGTGACGGGCTCCGCGGATATCTTTACGGCGACAGCCCCGGGCTCGGAAACCGAACATTTGAAAGATACGTTCTTCTCTACATCGCCCTCTTTGTAGCGGATATTGACGCGAGAGTATTGGTTGACTACGGAAAAATCATAGGTTACTTCGTAAGCGTCGGAATCCGGGTCGTAGGCGACGGTATCCGTAGTTTTGTTGTTATAGGTAAGTTTGAGTTTGAGCCCCGTAAGATCCACTTCATCGCCGACAAAATACGTCGTCTTCTTGGGCGAGTCGACGATAGTGACCGTGCTGAGAGTGCGCGGCAAAACTTTAAGTTTGAAATACGTGCTGTGGTTGGCGTAATATATGTAAATATTGTGTTCCCCTACCGGGAGATCCTTGGAATATCCGCCGAGCATATTGTAGGTGATGCCGTCAAATAAAATAGTGCTGTTTTGGTACGCGACGTTTATCGCTATGCCGCTTAAATCCAAATCCGTGCCCTGTACGACGGAGAAATTGTCCGGTACTTTGGCAATCGAAATGCTCTGAACCTCGGACGGTTTGACTTCTATATCCACGGTAGCCGTCTTGCCGGCATAAGTGACGGTAAGCGTTTGCGTGCCCGCAGCGGTCTTGTCATAGCCCGAAACCATGCTCGCGTCCACGTCAACAATGCGCGTGCTACCCTTGGCGGTGACCGTTTGGATCATGCAACCGGTAAAGTCAAGCTCGGCTCCCTGATCGACGGATGTCAGCGGAAACTCGTAAATACGGATTTTGACTACGTCGCTACCGCTATATCCGCTTTCGCTCGTGCCGGAATCGGAACAGGCGGTACAGCAAAGCACCAGACCCGTTGCAAGCAATAAAATAAGCAAAATGGCTGTAATAGAACGACGCATACGCACTCCGTAAGTGAAACGTTGCCTCTATTATATAATATATTTATATATAAATCAATGCGTGCGCGTTAAATTTACTTTAATATTACCGCAGGGAGCGTATGCGCCCCCTGCGCGTACAAAAAATCGCTGTTAATCGAAGAATTTGCCGTCCGAATACGAATATACGAACGCGCCCGCTCCGCTCCAACCTTGGAGAAGAGATCCGTCCGCGCGCGGCGGTGCGAAAAACTCCACCGGCGTATAGTTGCCCTTGTCTGCGTTATACTCGAACCAACGCGTCAGCGGATATGAGTAATCCATGCCGTGAGCAAGTTTGGCGTATGCGTACATCGCCGACCAATACGGCCAATCGCCGCCGTTGTGGTAGTAATACGGCAAACTGGATTTGAGTACCGTCGCCCTCGGGTTTTTGTAGAAAGGATACACCGACAATACGCCGAAATCGCCGGCGCCCTGCTCGTGATTGTTGCGCGACTCCAAGTAGCGTTCCATGTTGCCGAGTACAGACTTTGCCCGCTCCTCCGAAGCTATACCGAACAAGACGGTGACGACGGTATCGACGGATAAGTTGTCCTCGACGTAATCACCCGACTTATAGTTAACGTAATAGCCGCGTTCGGTATCCCAAAGTATGGTGTTTATGGCGTCTTTTACTTTTGCGAATTTGTCGGCGTAACGCGCGGATACATCGTCGTATTTGCCGCGAGTGAGTACCGAAACGGCATAGAGCGCTCGCGCGTAAAGAGCCTCGTCATACGTGCAATAGCCGGTTCTGAATACGTTGTCGCACCAGTCGCGCCGATTGTACGTGCCGGACTTATTCAAAAGCCCCGTTTCGTCACAGTTTTCGGATAGTTTATCGATGACTTTGACGACGGAATCGAGCACTGTTGCGCCACGCCACTTCTCGTTGAGAACGCCGTAATCGCCGGTCGTGCGGACGTAATCGTAGACGAGAATGGCATAGAAAGACGGGCTGTCGTAATGGTCGCCCCACCAATTTTTGAAGTTGTATTTGACGGCGGAAGGACATCTGCCGTCCTTATCGATACCGCGCGCAAGGGTTAAAATCTCGTTGCGCACAAGCTCCGGGCGATATTTGAGCACGGCAAGCGCCGTCCAGTAACCGTCTCTGAAATATGTACGCGCCGGGGATTGGTAATTGATGCCGGCGAGGAAGCCTTTGAACGCGCCCGTTTCCTTGTACATGCTGAGCGCGCAGTTATACGTACTTGCGAAATAGGCTTTCTCGAACTCGGTTTTGCATGACTCCGGCAAGGGCAGATTTTTGACGTAATCCGATGATTCTTTGTCGTACTCGTCAAAATGCGTAAAGCATTCGCCGACGTCGCAAGCGGAAAAATCCCCCGCCGTGTAACCGGACACCACCATCCTTATGGTTCCGCTTTGACCGGATGCGAGATCCAAAGCGCTCGTAAACTGATTTGTGTATAAATGCGTCGTTTCGAGAGCTTCGGCAGGCGTGGATACGGCTATATCGAATCTGAAATTTTCGATGACGTTGTTGGTTATGAGCAGATACCCCGGACGATCGTAATTTTTGCGGTGCCCTCCGATTTCTGCGTTGAGCGTGCCGAAAACAAGGCGCGCGACGTTTGAAAAATTGAATCGCGAAGCAAATAAATTTTTGAGATAAGATGTAAAATTTATGCCGTAATTGACTGTATTTTCGATTTTTACGTCATTTTTGGCTTGAACGGCGATCTCCGAAAACAGCGCGTTGACGGTATTCGCGGCAAACTGCGTGACGGTGATTCGTGCGTCCTTCGTTTCAACCTCGATGACCATTCTCTTGCCTATCATCGTGACTTTTTTGCGCGCGTAGGCGTCAAGCGGCGCGCCGTTGACGAAAATTTGGTTGTACCAGCACTCCAAAAAGTCCCACTTGTTGACGACGGAGTACTTGGCAATCGCGCCGGTTCCGTCAAATTCTGCCATGAGCAGGTTGTTGGAAACGTCGTATAACGCAGGCTCGTGGTAGTTACCCGTCGCGACTATCGCGCCGTCCTTATAGCTTACTTGCATCCTCTCTTCTCCTAAGTTCAGTGTATAGTTCTTCTACTTCTTCGGGATCGAGCGGAAACTCGACTCGTTTACCGCCGTATGCCGAAAGATATATGCCATTGATAAGCGAAAGCGAATTTATGCCTTCGCGACCGTATGCGACGGGCTCTTTGCGCTTGCCGTTGAGTACGTCCGCAAAGGCTTGCACGACGCGCATCTGCTGCCCGTAAAGGGCGTCTTCGAGTAGCCTGAATATGCCGTATCCGTACCGCTTTGTCACTGCGCGCGTAGATCCGTAACCCTTGGTAACGCTTGCGTTCACCTCGGGTTCGGAGTGCTCGAAACGAGTGTATTTAAGCGTTCTGTCTGTAATGAGGAGTCTGCCTTTATCGCCGACAATTTCCAGCCGATTGCCACCGCATAGTTCGTGACCCGAAGCAATAAAGACCCCGTTCGCGCCGTTTGGGTATCCCAAAACGGCTATTACATCGTTTTCTACGGTAATGTCGCGATTTACCGTTTTTGCCGTTGCCTGCACGGAACACGGCATGCCCGTTATCCACTGCAAGACGTCGAGTTGGTGGACGCATTGGTTGATGAGTATGCCTCCGCCCTCTCCGCGCCATGAGGCGCGCCAATCTCCCATATCGTAATAGAATTGCGATCTGTACCAGCCGGTAACTACAAACGTCACTCTCCTGAGCTCGCCTATGCCTCCCTCTCCCACTATGCGTTTGGCTCTCGAATAGACGGGATTGGTGCGCTGATTGAACATCAGTCCGTACAACGTACCGCTACAAGCTTCGGCTACGGCGTTAGCCCTCATACACTCGCCGACGGTAACCGATTGCGGTTTCTCGGACAGCACGCAAACGCCCTCTTGCATACAGTAAGCGGCAATTTCCACGTGCGAATAATGGGGAGTGGCAATAATTACGGCGTTGGGCTTACAAAGCTCTATCATGTTTTTGTAGGACTCGAAGGTTTGCACGTGACGATATTTTTCGCCGAATGCGTCAAGCTTGGCGGAATCTATGTCGCAAACAGCCACGAGCCGAGCGCCTTTGACCCTGCCCTTGGCTAAATTCCTTGCGTGTATACCGCCCATGCGCCCTATGCCGATAACGGCAAAATCCATCATAAACTTTCTCTTTCCTTTAACGCGATGTCTATAATATTTGTGGTGACGTTGTCGAACGGCAAACGGAGAATGTGTTTGAGCATAATGGGATCGTCCACCGTGAATATGGATACGTGCAATCCTATCTCGAAAGCTTTTTTCCATAATCTTTCGTCCGTCAGACGGTAGTTTATGTTTATGCCTTTGAGACTCGGGCAATTAAAACTCTCCAAATATGCTTTGATTTCCTCTAAATTATCGGTTTTCAACGGAAATTGTTTGTTGTAGAAAGGCTTATTGACGTAGGCTTCGCATCCGTCGAGATCCTTGATGTCGTCGCGCGATACCGAGCCTGTGAAATAAATAAGCTCCTCCACGCCGACTTCTTTGGCAAGCGCAACCGCCTGTTTGACAAGTCCTTCGCGTTTGAGGTCTACGTTGACACGCTTGTTGTGCCTCTTGGCGTACTCGAATACGGTGCGCAAAGATACGCGCCTACTCTTGATCGGAGGAACAAACCAATGTCCGAGCATGAGTTCGCCGTCTTTGCAACGAACGTCCACTTCGATGGCGTCCGCTTTGGTGGAACATAATTTATCCAAATACTCCAATGTGTTTTTGCGGGTGTCCAGCGCTCCGCCGTGTGCAGTAAGTAACATTATCGTCTCCTTTTTTTAACGACCATCGCTCTGTTGTATTCCACATGAGCGTTGGTACGGTTGAATTTGCGTATTATTCTGCTACGTTTGAGTCCGCGCGTATTGACCATAGAAAGCGGACAGTATTCTATGCCGAGCTTATCAAGGGTCGGCATAAACTTTTTGAGCCTCTTCTCGAATCCCTTGTAGTCGCGCTCCGACGCGGGCGTCCAAGCGACTTCGGCAAAAGCTTCCATGCGCGGGAACAATTGGAACTCCGCGCGCTCCTCCGTAGGCACCCATTCCGTCCAAAGCGTGCCCTCCAAGCCGAGTATGCCGCCGCGTTTATCGGATAGATTGTATTTTTCGGGCTCAAACGCATACGTCGTGCGTAAATTGTTCTGCGCGTAGGTCATATCGAAATAGAATGCCTGATGTTTGGCTATTATCGCTTCTCCTCCGCCTAAAATGTAGTTCTCGACGGCGGTATCGCGCGCGCCCGTCCAATATTCGACTATCACGGAGCGTTCCAGCTTGTCGGCTTTCAAAATCTCGTTCCATCCGACAAGGCGTTTGCCCTTGCGCTTCAAATATACGGCTATCTTATTGTTGAAATAGCCTTGCAGATCCTCTTCGCCTTTGAGCCCCTCTTCTTGGATAACCCTTTGGCATTCCGGGCACTTTTTCCACTCCGCTTTGGGCGCTTCGTCACCGCCGATGTGGAAGTACGGTCCCGGGAACATCTCGCAAAGTTCGTCTATCACGTCATATATGAATGTGTACGTCGAAGCCTTCCCGGCGCACGCTATAAGGCTGCCTATGCCGTTCTTCTCCGATGTGCCGCCGTGGATGATCGGAACATCGATTTTTACGTTGCGACAGGTAAGCTCGGGGTATGCCGCAATAGCCGCGCCCAAATGCGCCGGCATATCCACTTCCGGCACAATGGTGATGTTGAGTTTGGTAGCGTAAGCGACGATTTCTTTGATCTCCTGCTGTGTGTAGTATCCGTCATGCGGTGTGCGGTCTATGGATTTGTTGCCCCACGCCATGTTTTGACTGCCTTTGCGGTAAGATCCTATCTCGGTAAGTTTGGGATACTTCTTGATTTCGACGCGCCAACCCTCGTTATCGGTCAAGTGCCAATGCAATACGTTGAGTTTGTGGAACGCCATCATATCGAGTAGACGTTTGACGGTGCTCGCGCCTTGAAAATATCGGCTTTCGTCCAGCATTATGCCACGATAGCCGTACCGCGGTTCGTCTTTGATGACAAGGGCGTGTAAGGAAAGCACCTCGCTCCCCTCCAACAAATCCGCGCCGGTAAGCTGTCTGACGGTTTGCACGGCATAAAACGCGCCTGCCATTGCCGACGCTCTGATGACCATACCGGACGTATCCGCTTCGATGGTGTAGCCCTCGCGCGGTAGGCTCCTGTCGTGCAAAAAGCTTATAGCCGCCTTTTTGCTTGCGACGACAGGTAATCTGAATCCGCACGCGCGCTCTACTATCGCGCTCAACACATCGCGCGCAAACGCCAATTGTTCGTCGGCGTAAACCGTCGTATCCGAATTGATTACAAACTCTCCGAATTTTTCTTCCGCATAAGCGGGTTTGGGTATGACGTTAAGCATATTCTAAGTTTATTTCCTTTCGCTCTTTTTGATATACTCTCGCTCCGGAGTAACCGAAACGTATGTAGGTGTGATAATTTTGCCGCCGCCGGCGACTTCCTCTATGCGATGGGCGCAAATGCCGACCATCCTCGACGCGGTAAACATGACCGTGTACAACTCCTCCGGTATTCCGAGCATGGAATATATAAATCCGGTATAGAAATCCGCGTTGGCGGAAACGCCCTTGTAAATCTTGCGCTTTTCGGCAATGACCTCGGGCGCAAGCACCTCGATTTTACGATAGAAATTATATTCTTCTTCCATGCCCTTTTCTATCGCAAGCGGTTTGATAAAGCTACGCAATATCTTGACGCGCGGATCGGATACGGAATACACCGCGTGCCCCATACCGTATATTCTGCCACTGCCGTCATACGCCTTGCCATCCAAAATATCGACGAGATAGTCATGCAAATCTTTATCCGACAAACTGCGCGCGTTGCGATGAATATCTTCCATCATAGCGGGGATTTTGACGTTGTCTCCGCCGTGGCGGAAACCTTTGATTGCCGCAACGGACGCCGACAGAGCCGAATACGTGTCGGTACCCGAGCTCGAAACCACGTGCTCGACGAACGCGGAATTGTCGCCGCCGCCGTTTTCGGCTTGCAGAACAAGGCAAACATCGAGTATCTTGGCTTCTAACGGCGTGTAGGAATCGTCCTTCCTCAATCTACGCAATATGTACTCGGCAGTGGAATACGCGCCTAAACACGGTTTGCGGAATACCGCGTCCTCTTTGCCCGCATGTAACTTGCGCGCGTTGTACGCGAATATGCCGAGTTCGGGTAGCTTGGCTATAACGCTCAAACATTGCCTGACGACGTTCTCTACCGTGAACGTTTCCGGATACTCGTCCGCGTCGTACAAGCCGAGTATTCCGCGCTGTATGACGTTCATAATGTCCGCGTGCGACGATAGACAATCCGCTTTGACCTCGGTCGGTAACTCCCTGAGCTCCGACAGTATGGCGGTAAAAGATTCAAGCTCGTCCGAAGTCGGCAGTTTGCCGAATAAAAGCAAATATGCCGATTCTTCGAATCCGAAACGTTTTTCCCTGACAAAGCCTTTGACAAGCTCTTCTATGGGTATTCCCCTGTAAAGCAGTTTGCCGGCGCAAGGCACCGTTTCGCCGTCCTTATTGACCTTGGTCGCGACTACGTCCGATATACCCGTAAGCCCTACTTTGACGCCGATCCCGTTGAGATCGCGTAGCCCTCGCGCTATGCCGTACTTCTCGTACAAAGAGTTGTCGATAACGGCAGCCTCGCGTGCGCGACGACCGAGTTCTTTGAGCGTTTTTCGATTGAGTGCGATGTTGTCCGAATTTTTAGCCATGCCTCTCTCCTACTAATCTCTGTACTTGACGTAACGTCTTTCCTTCTTCTTTTTGACGCTGTGGACAATCAAGATTATTATAATTATGACTACCGCCGCCGCTACGCCCAAAATGATGTATAGCTTCGTGTTCGTCTTGACCTCTTTTGCAATGACTAAGCCGGACGCGTTGGTTATATTGATTTTGACGGTATCTCCGTCTACCAATATGTCGTCACAATAGATGAGTTCGCCCGACCTTCCGTAAGTCAAAAACGAAAGATCTTCAACGTTGCCCGCGTCCTCCGGCAAAGTAAGCGTCAGGTATATTTCGCCGTCCGGAGTTACCTCGGCGTCTTTTACGTAGTACTTTATGTCGTAATACTTGTAAACACTCTTGGCTCCGAGCACGGTATACGCCTTTTTTACCTCGTCATACGCGTCGCTCACCTTGGTGGGCGTTATCGACTCCTTGACGGTAGCAACCGTTGCCGCATCGAATTTACCGCTGAAAACGCACTCGATTTGTCCGTCCTCTTCGGCGTCGGAAGTTATGCTCGAAGCAAGTATTTTGAGCGTGGCGTCCCCGTACGTTATGTCGTAATTGTATGCCTCCGCTCTATCGGGAGTGATGGTGTATGTGCCTGCCTTGGTGGGTAGCCACACTATCACGGGCAACTCGTCAAGCGCGTTTTCTTCGTCATCATCGCCTCGGAAGCCCTCGTATTTGTAGTCTATGCTCGGTTTTTCGCCCTCTACAACGGTGACGTCGTACGGCGTTATTTTGAGCGGTGCGCACTCTATGGTGAGTTTGAACTCGGTTGCGCCGCTCAGTACGTAATTCTTGTTGCCGACAGACGTCACTTTGATCGCGTAGGATCCGGCATCGACAAAACCGTCATCGTACTCTATCGTAGCGTCTATATCGTCGCCGTCAATCACGCCGTCAAACCCGACGGAAATGTCTTTTTTGTGAGATTTGCCGTCATAGACAACGCTGCTGTCTTCGCCGGAGAATACGACTTCGACGGCTATTTGCTCCACGCCGACGGTTATGCCTATCGTTTCGGAAGCGTAATTTCTGTCGTAAGGCGTAAAGATGACGTTATACACGCGTTCTGTTACGTCTTTGAAGTCCAAAACGGCAGATTCTTCCCAGGCGACGTCGCCCTCCAAGACCGCATCGTCCACGCCCTTGAATTCAAGGCTCGGCAGATTATCGTCAGAAAGCGTGGTGCCGCGCTTTAATTTGACCACATCCGCAAAGTCGCATTGCGGTTTCCTCGGCTCTATCGTCAAATATCCGACGACAAACAGCACTTCCGCGACGTAGTTAGCGGAGCTATGAGTTATCTTGCCGTCTGCGGAGTATCCGTATCGAGCGGGCTCTGTCGCATCCGCGTTCAGGTAAACGTTCTCGCCCGGGAAACGTTTTATTTTGATGTTGAGCCCTATGCTATCCGCCGTGTCGTCGTATTTGAGTCCCGATACGGTGTACTCGGGCTCGGGATCCTCGTCTCCGTACTTCTTCGTAGCGGACGCAACGGTTACGGTAAGAGTTGCGGGCGATATTTCGTAGATAATACTTTCGTCTTCCGCCGTGCCGATAAACGTGACTTCGTAGTTCGGGTTTGCTTCTACCAAGTTCCCGACAACTATGTTGTACTTGCCCGCATCGCGCGGAGCGCCGTCGGCACTATCTACGCTCGGAGCGCCCGACAAGTTCGCGGACGGCTCGACTTTGTATCCGATGGTTGCGATTTCCTCGCCGTACACGGATTTTGCCGATTTCGCGGTTACGGTAACCGCGCGCGCGATTATCTCGATTTCGATTGCCGAATCGCTTGAGAAAATCAAGTTGTAGTCCTCGGACGTAACGCCCGACAAGGCGCCCGTATCGTCGGTAGCAAGAGCTATCGTGTATTTGCCTACGCCGTATTCCTTTTCCGCATCGAAAGACTCGCCGTTTACGAGAATCCGGGCTTGACCCTCTACGTCTTCCGGCGCGGATTCGGATCTGCCATACAACAGGGTGAATTTAAGCTCGTCTCCGTACGTAAACGCGTCGCTCGGTTCGCTTATCGTAACTTCTTTGTCCGCTTTGGCTACTTCTATCGTTATGCTCTTGGAAACGGACTTGTAGTTTCGGCTCCCTTGTCTGCAAACGATCACGGTGACGCTACCGACATGCGTAAGCGTAACGACGTTGCCTTCGACCGTGCCGTAGTCCTTGCTCTCTTCCACCAACGCGTAATCGTATGTGGCGCCCGTGATCTCGTCTTCTACGATAACTTCGATTTTGCCGTCCGTAACCGCTTTCCCGGTGTATTTAAGCTCGAATCCTGCGGGTGTGGCTTGCTCTACGGTGACTTCCGTCACCGGTAACTCGAGTTTGTAGTTAGCGTCAAGGTCGCCGACAATGCTTACTATATAGGAAGTGACTTTGCCGCTACTGTCCGAAACAACGTCCTTGAATCCGTCAACCGCGTCGCCGTTTGCCGTTAAGGCAAGTTCGACCGTTTGTTTCTTGCCGTCGGTATCCGTGTAGGACGCCGAATTAATCTTGCGCGTTTTGCCGTCGTATACGTAGCTCGATTTGAGAGCGCCTTCATCTTCTTCGTCCGCGCTCACCGTGCAATCGACGGTTACTTTTTTGGGTGTGACGGTGTATGTGACATAGTTTTGGTCGAAAGTGGCGTCTTGGAACATCAACGTGTAGCGTGACGCTATTTGCTCAGATACCGTCTTGGAAATATCAACGTAAAGGCGATATTCGCCTACCGATCCGTTGGGAGCATCCGTCTCGATCTGCTCGAATGTGAAAACGGGCTGTAACGAGTCGCCCGACACGACTCCGTCATACGTTATCGCTTTGCCTGCCAACGACGGATCTTTGTAGGTGCCGGCGAACTCGGCTTCGTAACCGTTGGCAAACGCTATTCTGACAACGCGTTTGGTTATTTTGCCTATACCGGATATCGTTATGCTGCTCGGCGCCGTGTAGTTGCTCGCTTGATTGCCGATTAACGAGAATTTGTACGTTACGCTCGTGGATTCGGTAACGTCGGAAGTGCCGAAAGACATCTCCGCCACAACGACCACGTCATCGCCCTCACACTTGCCTTCTACGCCGCTTTGATCGACTGTCGATTCGGTATACGTGCCGGCTGCCTTGCCGTCCCACTCCTTTGTCGTCGAAAGATAGTTATAAATCGGGTCGTCCAAATCGTTGACCATGCTGAGCTGTTTGGGCTCTATGCGGAAGGTATCGTTACGCCATCCGCGACAAATGTTGTCTTTGTAGTAGGTTATCGTATACTCGTAGCTGTCAAGCGCCGAGTTCGCGTCGGTAGGTTCCTTGACGTCTACGTATGTAACGCCTACCGTAAATCCGTCCGGCACTGACTCGGAGAACTTTTCTATCGGGAACAGCACGGGGGCTCCGGAATATACGTAAGATTCGCCAAATAAGCTCGTGTCCCACGCGATAATGATGGTTTCGACGGAAAGTTTGTATAAGTCCTCGGTCATCACCGTGTTGAAAACAACGGACGAGGTGCCCTCGTCAAAGGCATAACTCGATTCGGTGACGATTGTTTTGCCGCTACCGTCGAGAGTATGGATGTTCCTGATGTATGCGCCCGACTTGACGCCTACCGCAAAGCTTATCTTTTGTCCGACGTAATACCTTGTCGGGAAGCTGTCGCCCGGGAGCGTGGTATGCGTTTCGCTATCCGTTGCAAAAGTGATTTCCTTGACAAAACGCGCGTAAAGCGTGGACGGCAATTTGCTCGCGTCGGTAGGTGTATAGTCGTCGGTTTCTTTGTAAAGCACGACTTCGTCTGCGTTGCGGTACTCTACGGAGTAACCGCTCGCGATATCGCTTGCTTTGAAGCTTATCACTCCGCCGACGGTCTTGGATACCGTTATCTTGCCGGCGGAAGTATCTTGTATGCAAAGAGTGTTTCCGCCGCCGGCACTCTTGAATTTTGCGGCGTCGGACGTGACGAACCACACGTTGTCCGTGACGGGAATCCCCGAGCAACTGCCGAACACGCCGAACATGTTTGTCGTGCCTTTGAGGGTAACCGAGCTCAAAATATCTTTGTACGTATTCGAGCCGTTGCCTACGCGACCGATTATGCCGCCGGAATTTCCGTTGGCTTTGACTGTAGCGCGACTTTCCACGTTAATGACTGTGGCGTCCGCGTACCCTGCCAAAGAGCCTACGTATCCCACTCCGCTAACGCTGCAATCGGAATCTATCGTCAGATTCAATATCGTACCGCCGTCTATGTAACCGAATATGCCCATGTACGACTCATTGTCGCTTGCAAGTTCGTATCCGGAAATGGTGTAATTCATGCCGTTGAACGTACCGCAAAAAGGTCTGTTGTTCCCTGCGTCCGAGTCGTAATATCTGCCGATGGGCGCAGCGGCGGTAGAGGTATACTTGATGTCGGACGCCAATACGAAATACTCGCCTTTGTACGTCTCGGAATATTCGTTGACGGCGGTTGCCAAGTATGCAAGTTGGTATTGGTCTCCGATAATGTACGGGTTGCTCTCCGATCCCCAGTCGCCTTCAGCCGAAGCGTTAACGCCGAATTTGCGGACGGTAACCGCTTCACGCAAAATGCTTTTGAGCGTTACATCCGTTTTGACGGTGTAGCGGTCGGCAAACACCTTTTGCAAGGGTCCGCTGTACGCAACATGACTTTCGTACGCCTGAACGCGCGACCACTTGGTTTGAGTACCGGGATACAACTCGTACAACTTGGTATCGTTGATGTCATTGTCAGAAATGCCTTTGACGTACTCTAAATCCGTCGAAGAGCCTCCCGCAGCGCCGATAGCTTTGAGCGCGCCGCCGTAACTTGCAAACGAATTATCAAAAAACGCGTAACTCGGCGTGCCTTTCTCCGTAGATTCCCTCGCGCCGATAACTCCGCCGACGTAGTTCGGGGTGTCGTTGAGTTCGCTTTTGACTTCCGCTACGGTATAGGAATCGGTGAGTGCGCCCGAATTTTTGCCGATAATTCCGCCGAGATAGGCGTTGACGGCTGTTGCCGTTACCGTGCCGGACGAATAAGCCAAGCTTACGTTACCGTTATTTATCCCGATTAAACCGCCTACGTATGAATCACCTTTAACCGAGCCGTTGAAAAATACGTTTGAGAGAGTTCCGCCCTTGCCTATGCCGTCTTCGGTAACAACGCCGTTGCACCCGACAAAACCGCCTACGTATGTGCTTTGGGGCGCCTGTATCGAGCCGTTGACTACGCCCAACTTCTCTATTTTGCTATTTTCTCCCAAATATCCGAACAAACCGACGCCGTCCGCAGACGCGTTTATCGTCAAGTTTTTGATTATATTGCCGTTGCCGTTGAGCTGTCCGGTAAAGGGACTTTCTTTTGTCCCTATCGGCACCATTTCGACTCCGTCAAGATCCAAGTCAACCGTCAGGGTGTAGCACGCCGACGCGTAGAGAACATCTTTCTTCTCTCCGCCGACGGATACTTCTTGACTCTTGCCTTCGTTGACGCCTTTGACAAAAACATTGAAGTCATCCAACGATTGTATGAAGAACGGCGACTGCTCGTTACCTACGCCGATCAATACGCTATCGTCCTCTTCCTCTATGCCGAGAGCGACGTCCCGAACGCCAAACGCGCCGAACGTCGTGAAAAGCGCCGTTGCGATAACAAGTACAACTGCGACAGATAGCACGAAAATAAACTTGCGGTTCGTCTTTATATACATACGCGCACCTTAAAATTATAATATACGTGCTTATTGTACCACATATTTATTTTATTTACAATAGCGAATCTCGAAAATAATCGAAAGAGTCAAAAAAACAGGGAGAGCAAGCGCGCGAAGCGGAGTTTATCGGCTCGACGTACCGCGACTCGTATTCGTCTTTTCTAATCCGCAAAGCGGATTTTTATCCTTACGGGGCGGGTGGGCGGGGACCGCAGACACGAAAGAAAATCGGCTCCGTAAAGTATTTCGGAGCCGAACGGTATAACCTCGATTGGGCATCGCCGAATTTATTTACTTTTGTTTTTCTTGGGGGCTGTTACCAATACGATGACGCCGCCGTGAGGCGCAAGTTTGACGGGCTTGCCTACATTGAATTTACGACCTTTTTGCATATTACGTATCGCGGGGCGCGTTACGCGTTTACCGACCGTCGTGAAACCCAATTTGTTTTCTACGCCTATTTCAAACGTCAATTTTTTGTCCGAAGTGTTGTATATTACGGCAAGCATATCGCCGCCGTTGATGTAGGACGTGCATCTAATGTGTGCATTGTCCGCGCTTACCGGGTTCGACTTGTCCCAATAGCCTTTGATTTCGGCATCGGCAATGCCGAATTTACGAAGAATTTCGGATATGTCGGCAAGGACTTCCTTTTCTTCCTTATCTCTTCCCGACCGCGGCAGCATACCGTAGAGTAAACTCCGACAAAAACCGAAGTCTGCCTCGCTGTCGGTAGTCATGCCGTAGGCTATACCGCTCATGCCTATGAGGGCTCTTTCGTCGCTTATGTCGCTACCGTAACCTGCTACCGCCATGCGCGAAACAAACGGCAGTACGTCCGCATACAGGTTAAGCGATTCGATTTTGCCGTGCTCAGCCGAAATGCGATCGCTTATGACAAGCTCTGTGAAACCTCCGCCTCCGCGCTTACGCGCAAGGCACTTGTTTATCCGCTCGGCGGTACTTGCCGTCAAACAGGGATTGGGCATAGACACAAAGTCTATGTCCGCGCAGGATATGAGGTACTTGACGGACTCCGGATATTCGTTATCCAACCTGCTAAACGGCATGACGTAGTGCCCGTCACCCATGGGAGAAAGGATCTCTCCGTCAAACGCGCGGAGGGCGTAGAAACCGTTAGAGTCGCCTTCCAGCCTGTTTATACTATACGTCAATCCGCACGATAAATCGCGTTTATGGGCTCCCAAAGCAAGCTTTCTGAGTGCCTTAACGCTACCGAACGGATAATTTACCGTTTTGTTTGCCACACTGCCGTAATCAGCCAAAACCGAATCGACGTGCTTGGGCGTTAAAAAGTAAGCGTCTATATTGCCCTCTAAGCGCCCTATTCTGTTGCCGAGCGCGCCGAGATTGACCGGATGGAACGGCGTAAGCAAAATGTCAAATAAGAACTCTTTGCTGTCGCCTGCCATGAAGATATGTCTGCCGGTATACGCCGTAAGTACGGCGCCTTCTTCTACCGGCGTAACGACTATGCCGCCTCTGCCGTAATTTGCCCACGTGCTTTCCGGTACGGCGTATCCCGAATCCGACTCATTGCCGTACACCGGCATGGTGACGGAATCGCTTGCGTTTTTGAATCTGAAACGCGCGCCGCAATTGACATTGCCTATGAACACGGAATCGCCGCAATACGCGTTCCACTTGTAATCGACGGCTCTCGTTTTGCCTGCCTCGTATCCTAAGCCCGACATATAATCGGCGCACGCAAAGTAGACGTTGAGTTTGATATTGTTGACGATAACGTCTTCTTCCGCGGTAAGCTTGACGGCGTATGCAATCGCTCCCGTATAACGCGCTTCCGCCGTAACGCTTATGCGGAATTTACTCGATCTTCCGTCCGACGTGATGACTGCAGAATTGGATTTATCCGTTATGCGCAGACGATTGTATTTGAATTTTTGTCCGTCGGCAATAAACTCGGTTTGGCGGAAAAGCAAATGCGCCGTGACGTCCGACGTCAACGCGTTGGACTCGGTATAGTTGCTCTCCACGTCCGCCATCAGCCCGTCTCCCGAGAACAGCGCGCGCTTACCGGTAAACGATACATGGTTTTTGCCGCCGCTTACGGCGTCGTATCCGCTAACCATGCGCTTGTCCATATATTCCGTGGAATTGAGCCATTTGAGTCTCGAAAGAGAATCTTCGTCGTCCATGCCCTCGTTGAACACGAGCTTATCCGTCAGAATGAAAATAAGCTCCACCGTTTCGCCGCCGACGCGAACATCCGTATGGTACTCGCCCATTTTGGCGCGAGAAAAATCAACGCCTATGAAAAGCGGTTTGATTTCGTCGGCATTCAGGTAGGTCGAACGCGAAAACTTTTTGCCGTCGGCACCTACGCCCTCGGTATTGAAGCACGTAACCGCACGTTCAAACGTCTTGTCGGCGCCTACGAGCGCACCGGTAACCACTTTCGTTTCCGCTACGTCGTACTCCGAATACATCAGCAGTTGCGCCACGAAATACTCGTGCCGCGACGGTGTGTAAACAAATCTATTGCCGTGTTCGAGACCATCGAGAACGGTTAAGTCCCGAGGATCCTTTATCTTGACACTGCTTGGTAAGGAATAAATCTTCATTTTTTCTCCGAATAATCGAGTATGTTTTCTACGTCAAGCGCGGTAAACGGCACGATTTTGAATCCGTAAGTGTAGCTGCGCTTGGCTTTTAATCTGTATTCGTCCATCGGGCGCGGTCCGCAACTGTTACTGCCTATGCCGCCCATGTATCCGTCTATCGTGATATAGTTGACGTCTTCCGTCACGATGTCTTCCCTATGCTTCCACGTCGCAAGCGCCTGAGAAGAATACTTCTTGACGCCGAAATCGAACGTCTTGTTGTCGGCAAGAACCATTACTCCTTTGCCTGCCTCGTTGGTGAAAACGGCGTAACGGACGTCTGTCCTGTTGCCGCATTCCTGCGGTCTGATGTACGGTTCTTCGAACTCGGCGACCTTAGCGTGGTACACTCCGAGCCGTGATTGCGACTTGAAGTCCGGATAACACTCTCTGCCGCCGAATCCGTAATAAATTACGTCGTCAAACTCGGGTTTGAGCTCCATGATCTTGCCTACGCGCGGTAAATCCGGTCCGTTTTTGTCAAACGGCGTCACGCTGCTGCGTACCGTAATCACGCCGTCTCCCTCTATCGTGTAGGAATCTTTGACGATGAGCACCTTCTTGTTGCCGTTGCGCGCTATGTTGACTGCGTTTATCTCTACGCGATCGGAATAAGAAAATACGTTGAAACTCTGGTTTTCGTAGTTAAGTTTGTCGTAACCTATCCGACTCCACGCCTTTTTGATGTTCATATCGTTATCCGTCGGGGCGCGGAATATGTTGGTGTAAAGCCTGCCGTTGGCGCCTTCTTTTGCCGGTCTGTCGGCAAAATAATCCACTCCGTCAACTTCGTAACGCAACAAACTGCCGCTGTTTTTGTCAAAACGCACCTTGCCGCCGGCAAACATAACGTCTACCATGTTCCCGGACGTATACGCGCGCACCGGGGTCTTGGGTTTGTCTATTTTGAGTCCGGTCAACGCCCTGTTGACTGCTACATGGTCGCATGCGACAAGCCTGTCTCCGTCGTAATAATCGAGATTGACGACGATGTCGCCCTTGCGAATCTCGCAATTCAAATTGTAAACGCGACTCTCGCCGGGCGCAATATCGGACGGCAACGTGAACTCGTATATGATTTTACCCTCCAAAAGCATGGCGCATTTGACGGTTAGATAGGAAGCGTTCCTGAACGCGTTGCGGTTGTGAAGCTCTATCATACCGCCGCCCGCATATGCCGCGTGCAACGGTCTATAACTGTTTTTCATGGCGTAAGCGCTCGTGGAAGGCGTTCTGTCCGGATAGAACAAACCGTCTACACAGAAGTTGCCGTCATGCAAATATTCGCCGTGGTCGCCGCCGTAAGTGTACTTATACGGCTTATCGTCGCCGTGGCGCACGGCGTGATCGACCATCTCCCAAATACAGCCGCCCATAAGGTTGTCATAACGGAAAAACGCGTCTACGTATTCCTCCAAACTCCCGGGTCCGACGCCCATGGCGTGAGCGTACTCGCATAGGAAGAAGGGCTTGGTTTTGAGCGCTTTGCGCGCCGGCGCCGTGTACAGTCCCGGGGCGCCGTCACCTATCTTGCGAACGTTGTCTACCGACGTATACATCATGGAAGCTACGTCGTATGCGCCGCGTTTGGTGGCTATCGCGCGCTCGTAATGGATGGGTAAAAGCGTGCGCTTGCGGAGGTTCTCGTAGCAATAGTCTTGGCAATATATGCCGTCTGACTCGTTGCCGAGCGACCACATCGTCACCGAGGGCGAATTGCGATCGCGCATATACATCGAGTATACTCTGTCCCAATAATGTTCCTTCCATTTGGGTTTCCTGCTTATCTGCTGACGGGAGCCCAAACCGTGCGTTTCGATGTCCGCTTCGTCTATAATATACAAGCCGTGCAAGTCCGCCAGTTCCAAAAACAGCGGGTCCGGAGGATAGTGCGACGTTCTGACGCAATTGACGTTGAATTCCTTACAAAGCAATATGTCGCGCTCGATTTTTTCCGGCGTCATATAGTAGCCCGTGTCGCAATCGGTGTCGTGGTGGTTTACTCCGAGAAGTTTAACTCTCCTACCGTTGACGCGGAAGACTTTGCCGTCTACGGTCACCGTCTTGAAGCCGACTTTTTTGACTATCGTTTCCGTTGCCTTACCGCCGTAAGTCAGGGTAATGATCAGCGTATAGAGTTTGGGGACTTCGGCGTTCCATTCCTCTACACCGAGGGCGCCGAACATGACGGGAGTTTCCGTCTGAGCCTCCACCGCGCGCGCCGCGACAAGCTTACTGCCGTCCATCAGCGTGGCTACAATGCCTGCTCCGTCCGGATTTTTAACCTTGATATTGAGTATGGCGTCATACAACGCGCCTTGCTTATCGGTGAAAAACTCAAAGTCGTAGATGTACGTCTTGTCTTCCACAAAAAGCAACACGTCGCGGAAAATACCGTTGTTGCGGAAGAAATCCTGATCCTCCATGTAAGATCCGTTGCACCACTTGTGCACGACGCAAACGATCTCGTTGCTACCCTCTACGATGAAGTCGTTAAGCTCGAATTCGGCGGTATTGTGACTGCCTTCGGAGTAACCGACATAACGACCGTTCATGTAAAGCTCTAAGTTGGAAGCCACTCCGAGGAAGGAAATTATATAGGTTTTGGCGACGTCTTCCACCGTAAACTCGGTTCTGTACACGCCTATGCTGTTGTACTGTTTATCGCCTACGGCGTAGGTTTCGCCGTCTATCGCTCCGCCGTAAATGCCTTCAACCTTGTTGACGGAAGGCTTGGGAGGCGTGGTAAGATAGGGATAACGCACGTTGGTGTAGTACGGCGGTTCATAACCCGTGAACTGCCAGCACGAAGGCACTTTTACTTTGTCGAACGTCTCGCGCGCGGTGTCTAACTCCGACGGCATCTCCTTATCGTTGACATAATAGCGGAAATCCCATATTCCGTTGAGTACCCTTACCCTATCGCTGACGTAACGCTTTTCGATCGGTTTGGCGCGCACGGCGTCACGCTCTTTGGAAAACGAAATAAAGTAAGCGCGTGGCTCCAACTTGTTATCGCGGAATACTTTGAAGTTCTTGAAGTTTGATCTCTCCTTGATTTTGTAAATCATGTCTCCTCCGAATTGCGTTTATTTGCTTACGCCTATGGCGTTACTTTTGGTTTGTTTGCCCTGTAATTTGGCGGTATCCGTTTCCATAGTCGGCTCGTTGGCGACTTCGCATTGCTCGTACTCCACGCCGACTCCCGTGCCTATGAGTCCGCCGAGGGTTACCGTGCCGTATGAATATACCTTCTCCGTGCCGCCGTTGGATACGCCGCGCACGGTCATGCGGTATCCGGTATCGTTCTCCGCCATCCCCGCTATGCCGCCCGCGTTCACGCCTGCGCGCGTGACGCAAACGTCTACCTCGCCGTCAAACGTGGAATTGGCTACGTTGCGATTGACAAGCGCTCCGTATATGCCGCCGACGTAACAGATATTGTAACCGCTGCCGCCCGTTATATCGACGTCGATCTTTGCGTAACAGAACAGCCGCGCGTCCTCTTTCAGATCGTACACTCCGACCGTCGCTTTGTGTTCGTCTGCGGAAGCCCCGACCATACCGCCTACGTACAACGCGCCAAGATCTTTGATCTCTTGCGACGAAACTCCGACGGTAAGTTCCGCGTAACTGCGACTTTCTCTGATGCCGACGTTGCTCATGCCGCCCGATATGCCGCCGACTCTTACATTGCCGCTACCGTATACGCTTATCTTGACGGCGGAAACGAGTCCCGTATAGGTGTATCCCGAGGAACGTCCGTCCGTTTCCGTAGCCGACGCGCGCCCCAAAATGCCACCGACAAACACCGACGTCGGTGACGACGCCGAGGACCTCACGGTAAACGCGCCCTCCGCCAGACAGCGCGAAACGGTGCTTTTGTCCGCCTCGCCGACCAACGCGCCCACACTGCATGCGTCCGTAACGGCAATTTCTCCCGTAATTCCGCCAAGCTCCACGCCCTCTACGGTAGCGCCCGTGAGCTTACCGAACATGGCGCCGTAGGACATGTCGAGCCCTGTGATTTTGTGCCCGTTCCCGTACAATTCGCCGTAAAACGCGGCTATTCTCCGAACATCCCCCGACACGTCTATATCGGAAGTCAATACGTATACGCCGTCCGACATACTCCAAAGCGACTCCGCGTCGGCTATATAACCGCGCACGTTTTTGACTACCACTCGGATATCGGCTATTACAACGTCTTTGTACGCGACTTCAAACCTCGCGCTATCGCCTGCCGGCGCGCCGGAATTACGGACGACAAATCCTTCTTCGAGCGTAAGATATTCGGACGATTCCACCGTGTTTATGGCAAACTCCGCAAACGGTACGTTGCCTGCAAAATCGCCGTTCAATGCCGTTTCTTTGCTGTTTACGTCCATCGCGTAGGAATAATAGCGTTTGTAATCGACACCTACTTTGTAATTTTGTGCTTCTTTGCGCGGAATAAATACCGCAAGCAGCGTAGCTCCCGTGGCTATCAACGCGACCGCAACGCATATGCAAACGCTCAAAATTACCTTTTGGCGTTTCGTAAGCGGCTTTTTTGCCCGCGCGGGCTTAGCCGTTGCGGCGGTATCCGCGTTTTTTTGTTCGATCTTACCGAGCATGGCTACTCCTTTCTCTCGCATATTATATCATTTTAATTTCGTCTTGTAAATGCTTAAATAAAAAAAACGCGTCCGCGCGCGCGATATTTTTGCGGCAGAACGCTCGCTCGGCGCACGGTCGCCGATTATTCTTGCCTACGTCGATAATAAATATCCCCGCTTGCGTTGCGGGGAATCGTTTCTACTTCTCTTTGTCCTTTTTGCTTTTGCCGAAAACGTCGTCGGTAGTGACCGAACGCGCCTCCAAGGGTTGGTCGGGATTGCCGTTACTTGAGTGCGCCTTGCGTTTTTTGCGTTTGACGACGCACACAATTATAACGACGACCGCAATAACCAAAAATGCACCGAACACGCCGAGTATAATCAGCAAAATCGTGATAAGTATTTTGGTGGCTTCGTCCGGTTCGGGGTCTTCGGACGCGCATACCGTGAACGCAAGTTCGCCGTCCGGCAAACTATCAAAGTGCATCTCGTAACCGCTTTCGCCTCGCGTGAGATCGTCTTGCAAGGAACAATACAAAACGTAGTTCGAAGTGTTGATTTTTATGTCAAGGCTCCCGAAGCTTGCCCACGTCTTAGCCGGACTCAAAAAATAATTTACCGTGTATATCGCCGGTTTGTACTCGTAGTTGACGTCGGGATATACGGGTGCGGTTATCTCGTTGACAAGAGTTTCTCCCGAGGGAATACTCAACGAATAATCGTACCAGCGCAACAGCTCGTAACTTATGTCAAGCGAATAGGTATATAAACTCTTTGCATCCGACGGATAATAATAGTTGAGTTTAGACACCACCGCGTTGTACCAGTCTATCTCCGACACGTCGTCTTCCCTATACGTCAAGGCTAAATCTTTGAACGTCATCTCTTCTCGCGATTCAAGAGTTAGGGTTCCCGTAACTGCGGTTTTGTATTCCATATTCTCATAAAACTCGGCAGAGTCGGCAAAGCCTGCATAGTCGGCGCCGATGAAGTAAATCTCTATTTTTTCGGCGTCGGTATCGTCAGACGAATAGTCTTCGAGCCAACATCCTATTTTGTATCCGCCGTCGGAAGTCGCTTCGTAACTCGACGCGTTCCCCATGGTTCTGCCGACAAATTCTCCGCTTATATTGAATCTCACCGCCTTGCCGGTTTGCGACTCTGCGCGGTAGACGTACTTATAGACCACAAGTCCCGGAGAGTAGAAAGTATCCGTGACGTAATCGTCCGAAAGGTACTCGGAATCCGCAACGTAATCGAAAGTGCCGTAACGCTCTTTGTACGTGTGCCTCACCGTTCGCGCAACGTCGACGCCGTCGGCGGTAACCGAATACTGCTCCGCGGTGACGTCGGTTTGGATCTCGCCGTTTTCGTCATAGGTGGTGTACGGACGAAAACCGAACGGGTATACGAGGTTGACTTCTGCCGTATAATCTGCGGGATTGCGGAAAACGTACTTTGTCTTGACGGTGCCGATCTTGCATACGTCCATACCGTAATCGTAGGAGGCTTCGGACACGTCGTTTAGATCAAAAACAAGTTCCTCGGAATCTATGACCACCGGGCAGTCTTCCGTTTTGATTACTACGCCGGAGGAATCCACGCCCTCGAATCGGCGCAACGCGGAATTGGCTTCGGCAAACGTACCGCTATCAAAAGTCGCTCCGCACAAACCGATCGCGACAATAAGAGCGATGACTGCGAATAACTCGCACATTGCACGCTTAACACATTTACGTTTGTACATGACGCCTCCTTTTTGCGTTCCCTCTAAGCAAATTATACATTGCGCGCGCACGCAAGTCAACACGTGAATATAATTAAACCTATTGTATTTCGTTTGCATTCGCGCCGTAAGAGTGATAAACTCTTAGAAACTAAATTATCGGAGAATTTATATGGCTTCTTTGCTACTTGCCGTAATATATCTCGCTTTTATCAGTTTGGGACTGCCGGACTCCTTGCTCGGCTCGGCTTGGCCGGTTCTGCACCAAACGCTTTCGGTACCCGTCTCCTACGCCGGGTTCGTAACGATGATTATATCGGGCGGTACGATTATATCGAGTCTGTCTTCCGACTTCCTCATTAAAAAACTGCGTACCGGATGGGTTGTGGCTATCAGCGTTGCGCTTACCGCCGTTGCCATGTTCGGGTTCTCGACGGCTAAAACGTTCTATGCGCTGTGCCTTTGGGCTATCCCCTACGGTCTGGGTGCCGGCGCCATCGACTCGGCTTTGAATAACTACGTCGCCCTCCACTACTCATCGAGACACATGAGTTGGTTACACTGTTTTTGGGGCGTCGGCGCGGTGGCAAGCCCTTATATCATGAGTTACGCGTTGACTCACTCTTCTTGGACGCAAGGTTACCGCATAGTTTCTTACATACAGTTCGGTTTGACTTGCGTTATGCTCGCCGCCCTTCCGCTATGGCGCGCCAACGACAAAAACGACGTCGCTACGGAAGAAACTTCCTCCGAAAAACCTAAATCAAATATATTTACCATATTCAAAATCGCCGGCGTGCCGTTTATTTTGGTAGGCTTCTTTGCCTACTGCTCGCTGGAATCTACCGCAATGGTCTGGGCAAGCACATTCCTCGTAAATACAAAAGGTATTTCGGTAGAACTCGGCGCCGCCCTCGGCTCACTCTTCTACATCGGTATGGCGGTGGGTAGATTTATTACGGGTTTCTTTGCAAAAAAATTCGGCGACAGAAACTTGATACGCTTGGGATACGGAGTAGTCATTTTGAGTCTTATTCTCATTCTGCTTCCCGTCAAAGAAAACCTTGTGGCGTTTGTGGGATTTGTAATGCTCGGGCTCGGTTGCGCGCCCATATATCCTGCATTTATACACTCGACGCCCGATAATTTCGGCAAAGAAAACTCACAAAGCATTATCGGCGTACAAATGGCTTTTGCTTACGTCGGCACAACGTTTATGCCACCGCTATTCGGCGTTCTTGCGGAAAAGGTAAACATCTCGCTTATGCCGTATTGGCTGATGTTCTTCCTCGTACTGATGATAATATTGGGCGAACTCGGATTCGCAAAATGCAAGAAAGATACTGCAATTTATTGATTAAAAAGCCTAATATATACTTTATCGGCTCTGTAAGACTTTACGGAGCCGATTTACTTTTGTTCAAGCGGTCCCCACCCGCCCACCCTAAATGGAGAGTGAAGAGTTGAGAGTGAAGTGCTAAGTTATTGTCTACACGGCTTAGATTTTCCGATATAGTCTATGTGGAGCCACGAACGGGGAAATATTATGAGAAGAGGGGCTCGGGGGACAAGAGCTGTCCCCCAAATATATTATAATTTATCCTTTATCGCGACGCGCAGTGGCGATGTATATCACCGCGCCCACAGGGCGTGTATATTTAGTTATACGCGGTTCGTAAGTTTAAGAGATTTGATTAAGCTTATTAAGTATGGCTTTGTAGCCTTCCTGCGGATCCTCTATCCCCCCCACGGCAGATTCCATCGGGCAAATGCCCGTTTTTGTGCGATTAAGGATACTGTCGGTAAGAGTATGGTACCCGAATGTGACGTTATGGCGTTCAAAATAGGCTTTTGCACTTGACGACATGACTACGCCAAACACTTCGCGTATGCCGACCTTGACCATGAGCATTGCGGCGGCTTTACCTATGACGGTATCCGCGGCAGAAAAGCCGTCTAAATCTACGCCTTCGGCTATATAGGTTATCAGCGGTTTAACTCCGCGCTCGTCCGAGATGTAAGTTTTTTCTCCTCGGACAAGCGCGACGCTGTGACCGGTCAAAAGTTTTATCGCTTTTTCGATGTCTTTCATTTGCTCTTTTTGAGGCAAGCGTTAAGTCCCATTACGACAAAGGGTACTATGACGGATTGCGCGATAAGACCAATGAAGCCGGATTGGATTTGCGACCATATCACGGAAACGGTGAAGGGCGCGACGCTACCGAATATAGCTACGAGGGCGACAAAGAACGATCTGCCTACTACAAAGGCAAGCAATACCGCGGGGAACGCCATCCAAGAGTTATCCGAGATCTTTTGACTGAAAGCGCCGGTAACGACAGCCATAACGCTGAGTTCCGCGATCATGAACGGTAAGCGCGCAAGAGCGGGCATGGGATTGCCGAATGCAAGAGTAATGAGGTAACTGAAAACGGGCGAAAGCACTGCAACGGACAATCCCCATCTGATACCCAGAATGCATCCGCCGATAAGTACGGGAAGGTACATCGGGAGGTACTTAACGCCGCCCGGCGCGCCGACTATGGCGTGTACGATTTGAGGCAACGCTATCGCTAAGGCAATGAGGACTGCCGACACGATCGTTTTAACTGCAACTTTGGTT
The DNA here is from genome assembly GCA_963642145.1 of Ruminococcus bicirculans (ex Wegman et al. 2014). Taxonomy (GTDB): domain Bacteria; phylum Bacillota; class Clostridia; order Christensenellales; family DTU072; genus Stercoripulliclostridium_A. The sequence continues at coordinate 9,675 of CAVIFU010000006.1, read as the reverse complement.
TTGACCGTTGCGTTGCGTTTGACTAATACGTTTTCTAACATAATAACGTCTCCTTATTTTTCAAATTCTTTGGCAACTTCTTCCAATAATTTACGGATGGGTAGGTGTTGCGGACATGTGCGCTCGCATTTACCGCACTTGATACAGTCGGACGCTTTGCCGTTATGCGATGTGTATACCGCATTGTAATAAAAATCGGCGTTCCAATCCTTGTGTATGCTCTTTGCGTTCATGCATGAGAACAAGTCCGGAATAAGTATACTACGCGGACACCCCGAAACACAATATCTGCACGCGGTGCAATTTATTAAATTTTCGGAACGGATTATCTCGACCACCTTGTTTATTGCGTTAAGCTCTTCTTCGGTAAGCGGTTTAGGCTCCTTCATTGTGGCAAGGTTGTCCTCGGCTTGCGCATAATCGCTCATGCCGGAAAGTATGACTCTGACTCCGTCAAAGCCCGCGCAAAACCTCAGAGCGTAACTTGCGAAACTGCCGCCGTCAAGCGACGAAAGCACCTTTTTGGCTTCCTCCGGGAGATTGACGAGGCTGCCGCCTTTGACGGGCTCCATGACGAACACCGGTTTGCCGTGTTTGACGCATACTTCATAGCAAGCGCGCGACTGCACCGCGACGTCATCGTAATCCAAATAGTTAAATTGGATTTGCACAAACTCCACTTCCGGATAATCGCTCAATATCCTGTCGAGAACGTCGGCGGTATCGTGAAAAGACAGCCCGACGTACTTTATTTTGCCCTCGCGCTTCAATTCAAACGCCTGCTCGTAGGCTCTGCAACGCTTGAATTTTTCGTAATAAGCCCTGTTTTGCGCGTGCATCAGATAAAAATCGAAATAATCGACTCCGCATGCTTCGAGTTGCGAATAAAAAAACGGCTTAACCTCTTGCTCGTTATTGAAAAACGGCGCCGTCAACTTGTTCGCAAGCACAAAAGATTCCCTCGGGTACCTCTTTACAACGCACTCCCTGACCGCTATTTCACTCTTGCCGTCAAGGTAGCCGTGCGCCGTATCGAAATAATTGAAACCCTCGGAAATGAATTTGTCCACCATTTTGTTCATCTCGGCATAATCGACTTCATCGCCGCGCATAGGCAGACGCATGCATCCGAAACCGAATCTTCTTTGAACGTTTTCAAAGCAATCCATGGCTATTCTCCTTGTTTTTGTTATTTTACAGTCCTTCTATTATGCCCTTTGCGGGGTGTAGGTTCCATAGTTCCGCCAAGCCTTTGAGCACCTCGTCCGGGACGACGTTTTTGGCTTTGCCCAACGTCAGTATGTATACCATGGCGGTCTTTTCCACCGTTTCTATAAGTCCGAACGTTTCGTCTATATCCTTGCCGGCTCCGTAAATGCCGTGGTTTGTCCATACCACGAGTCTGTGCGCGCGCATCTTGTCTGCCGTCGCCCTGCCGATCTCCTCGGTACCGCATACCATGCACGGCAACACGCCGACGCCGTCCGGGAAAACAACGATCGCCTCCGTGTTGGAACGCCATAGATTTGCCGTGAACAACTTTTCGTCAACCTCGGTAACAGCCGACATGCACATCGTGTATGTGGGGTGTGTGTGCATGACTACTCTGTGAGCGGGATCTATCTTCAAACGAGTCGCGTGCGTCATGAGGTGCGCCGGGCATTCGCTCGTGAAACGTCCGCCGTCCGTCCATCCCCATAACAGCTCCGCCGTTTCGGAGTCTTGGGCTATTCTGATGATTCCTAAGTTCTTCGCGGGGTCCTTGATGACGTTTTTGAAGTATTTGCCGGTCCCGGTAAACAAGAGGTATTTACCTTTGAGTATGGGGTCGGCAGTAAAGTTAAGCGGTATGGTGCGCTCTACTTTGTTTAGGTCTAAGTACTCTCCGAGTTCGGACTCGTCCAAAATGTAAGAGACGTTGCCTCCGTTGCGTTCGTCCCAGCCCTGACGATACATGTTGGCGGTTACGTCCGCCATATCTCTGATAAATTCGGATTCTAAAATATTTTTCATATTCGTTCCTTTTGCGTTGTAAGATTGCCTACGGACGTCGCTTCAATCGGCATGGCTACTACCTGTTTTCCGGTAGCCGCCGCGGTAAAATCATTGAGCAAGCCGTTCTTGGCGCCACCGCCGATAATGTAAATTTTGTCATACGTTTTGCCGAGCGTACTCTCTATCTGTTTAACCGCAACGCGGTAGCCCTCCGCTAAGCTCAAAAAGACCGAGCGGTACAGATCGCCGTCCGTGACGGGCGGACAGTCGCTAAGCAAAACGCATATCGCGCCACGCATGTCCTCGGGCGCGAGCAGTGATTTGTCGTTTACGTCAAACGTGTGATTATACGTAGATTGGGTTGCCGAAATTACTGTATCGGTTACCTTAACTCCGAGTTGCGCGCACAATTCATTGATGAGCCACATGCCGGTCACGTTTTTGAGATAGCGGTAATAACCTACTCCGCCTTCGTTGGAAAAATTGGCTTTGTAACTTTCTTCCGTAACGGAAGCTTCTTTTGTTTTGACGCCGACCAAAGACCAAGTGCCGGACGAAATTATGACGCCGTCGCGCTCTTTGACAGCCTCGAACGCGCATGCGGTATCGTGTGACGCGCAAAGCGTTACGCGTATGTTTCCGCCTACCTCTTTGGCTATATCGTCTTTGAGATTGCCGACAAACGTGCCTACTGTATTTAGCGGTTTGAATATCGAATCGGGTAAACCGAGCGCCGTTATTATTTGGGGATCGAACGCTTTCGTCCTCGCATTGACAAGTCCCGTTGTCGTTGCGGCGGTGTACTCTTTGACTTTTTTGCCGGTAAGCAGATAATTGAAATACTCGGGAATCATCAAAAAGTCAGTTATGCCCGTCAGCCTACCGCTCTTTAAGTCGCAATACAAAGCGTATATCGAATTGATACTCGCAAACTGTATCCCCGTGCGTTTGTACAGCTCCTCGAACGGCATCAACGCGTGTACTTCGTCTATGACGGCAAGCGTTCTCTCGTTGCGGTACGCATAGTGGGGAAGAACGGACTCCTCACCGCGCATCAAGACGTAATCGACGCCCCAAGAATCTATAGAAAGACTCTCGATCTTGCCGTACTCGGCAATCGCTCTTTTTATACCCTCTTTTATGTGGGCGAATATGGCGTCCGTATCCCATACGTAACCGTACTCTGCCGTGCGTTTTGCGGTGGTCGGGAAACGGTAAACCTCTTTCAAAATAAGTTCACCGCCCTCTTCGCGTCCTACTACGTGACGTCCGCTCGTCGCGCCCAAATCAATTGCCAATCTGTATCCCATTATTTACGAATATTTTTGTACATCGGTCCGTATGTTTCGCATGCGCGGAAATCTTGTCCTTCTTTGTCCATGCCGAAAGCGTTCCATGCAGACGGTCTGTATATGTCCGCTTCGTCTACGTTGTGCATGCATACGGGAATGCGCAACATACTGCACATCGTTATGAGGTCGGCTCCTATGTGTCCGTAGGAAATGGCGCCGTGGTTGGCTCCCCAATTGTTCATAACGTCGTATGCCGATTTGAATGCGCCCTTGCCGGTAATTCTCGGAGTAAACCAGGTGCACGGCCATGTGTAGTCCGTCCTCTTCCAGAGTTTGTCGGTGACTTCGTCCGGAAGTTTGACCGTCCAGCCCTCTACTATTTGCATGACGGGTCCCAAGCCTTTGACGAGGTTAAGCCTTATCATCGTCGCCGGCATCTCCGCCCTCGTGACAAAACGGCTCGAATAACCGCCTCCGCGGAAGTATCCGAGATCGGCGTACGGCCACGTCGTGTGCGACATCATCACGTCTATGTCTTCGTCCGTAACGTTCCACCACTCCTTCATGGTAGGCGCGCCGTCTTTGTCCCTAAGTTCGCCGCATGCGTCTATGCAACAAGCGCCGGAATTGATTAGGTGTATGAATCCGTCCGCTTCTTTTGCCTTGCCCTCGACTTGATATCCCGTCACTCTCTTGACGGAATCGCCGCTCCAATACGTTCTGACGTCGGCAAACATCTGCGCTCTGCCCGTAAGCAACTTCATAAATAACATCGATACGCCGTTCAACGCGTCGTTCTCGGTGGCAAGTACGTACGGCTCGCGCGCGCCGTTCCAGTCGAAAGAGGAATTCAAAATGCTCTCCGGGAAATCACAGTTGGGATAAAAATCCGTCCATTGACGTTGACCTTGGAATCCGCCGACTATCGCGTTGTGTCCGACGGCTTCCTCTTCCCTACCCTCGGGGAGCTTATCGTTGCCGTTGTACAAATCCTTGATTATGCACGCCATCTTGGCGGTAAATTCCCAATCCTTTTCTTTTTGCGCGGCGGATTTTTGCATCTCGACGGGGTTCTTGTCAAAGTCCGGGCGACATTTTGCCTTGATCCACGCAAGAGCTTTTTTGTACTCCGCTTCGTCGTAAATGCCCTCCGTCATGCGACGGATTATCTCTACCTCGTCTACGGACTCTACGCGCATGCCGAGGTATTCCTCGAAAAATTCGGGAGAAACTATGCTGCCGCCGATACCCATCGTAACGGATCCGATTTGTAGATAACTTTTGCCACGCATTGTTGCTACAGCTACAGAAGCGCGGGCAAAACGGAGTATTTTCTCCTGCACGTCTTGCGGTATCGAAGTATCGTCCGCTTCCTGTACTTCGTGTCCGTAGATACCGAATGCAGGCAATCCCTTTTGGCTGTGAGTGGCAAGCACGGAAGCTAGATACACCGCTCCCGGGCGTTCGGTACCGTTAAAGCCCCATACCGCTTTGATGGTCATCGGGTCCATGTCCATTGTTTCCGCGCCGTAGCACCAGCACGGCGTAACGGTCAAAGTGATATCGACGCCGTTTTTGCGGAACTTGTCTTGGCACGCAGCAGCTTCCGCCACTCTGCCGATGGTGGTATCCGCGATTATTACTTTGACGGGTTCACCGTTTGAATATCTGACGTTATTGCGTATGAGCTCGGCTGCCGATTTTGCCATTTGCATTGTTTGGTCTTCCAAACTCTCTCTGACTTTGATTTTGCCGCGCCTGCCGTCGATGGTCGGGCGTATGCCTATTACGGGATAATCTCCTATAAGTCTCGATTCCATATGCTCTCCTTTATTCCTATTAAATTGCGCCGCTACCGCGCTATGCTTAGATACAACTAAATTATATCTGTACTTAACGACATTCTAACACACAACGCAAAAAAATTCAATTGTTCCCGCCTAAATGGATCTCCGCTAAATTCCGAAATGCCAAATTCGATTGACAACGCTCGGACTAAGGTATATACTTGGCTTAGATACCCCGTGGGGGTATACGGAGGCAACTATGGAAGATAAAAAATGTAAGGCTTGCGCTTGCTGTGAACGCAAAAAGCACACGCCGCGCTCGGAGGAAGAGTTGAAGGTTCTCAACGATCGCATCAACCGCGCGATAGGTCAGCTGAACGGTATAAAAAACATGCTTGATGACAACCGTTATTGCGGTGACATTCTGATACAGCTTTCCGCCGTGGAAAGCGCTCTGCAAAACCTCGGGTATATTATCCTTGCCGATCACATGAAAACTTGCGTTGCCGAAAACATCGCTTGCGGTAATTACGGCATCTTGGACGAGACGGTGGAACTCGTAAAAAAACTCAAATAGGTTATAATATCGATATGGAAAAACTTAAATTCGACGTATACGGCATGACTTGTTCGGCTTGCAGCGCGAGAGTTGAAAAAGTGGTGAGCGCGCTTGACGGCGCAAGCGATGTAAGCGTAAGTCTATTGACAAACTCCATGACTCTCAACGTAACTCCGCCTCTGACTGCCGACGATATCTCTAAGGCGGTATCCGACGCCGGCTACAAAGCCAAACTTTCAACCGGAAGTTTAAGGCAAAAGGAAAAGATGAATACCACCTTGAAAATGTTGATAAGGCTTATCGCGTCGGCGGTGTTGCTGATTCCTTTGATGTACGTATCGATGGGGGCGGTTATGTTCGGTTGGAAACTGCCCGACGGCTTACAATCCAACGGCTTGGCGATAGCGTGCTACGAACTTGTCATCAGTTTTGCGATAATGGTCATCAACGGAAGATTCTTCGTTTCGGGCACAAAAAGTCTACTCCATCGCGCGCCGAACATGGACACGCTTGTGGCTATGGGAAGCGGAATTTCATTTGTATACAGCGTCGCTCTGACTATCAAAGCGGGTCTTCATCCCGAACACGCGACGCATATAGTGCACGGTCTGTACTTTGAATCTGCGGCAATGATTTTGACATTGATCACCCTCGGCAAAACTCTCGAAGCTTACAGCAAAGGCAAAACGACGTCGGCAATTAAGGGGCTGATGAATCTCGCTCCCAAAACTGCAAACGTCGTTAGGGACGGCAAAGAAACAGTCATTTCCGCAAGCGACATGACCGTCGGGGACATATTCCTTGTACGTCCCGGCGAAAACTTCCCGGCGGACGGCACCGTCATAAGCGGAACGTCTTCCGTCAACGAGGCTTCCGTAACCGGGGAAAGCATGCCCGTAGATAAAGCGGAGGGCGACAGCGTCGTATCCGGCACGACGAATATCGACGGGTTCTTGACGGTTAAAGCGGTAAAGGTCGGCGAGGATACCACTCTCGGAAATATCGTCAAACTCATAGAAGACGCTTCGGCTTCGAAGGCGCCGATAGCAAAGATTGCAGACAAAGTTTCCGGCATATTCGTGCCGTGCGTAATAGGTATTGCACTATTGACGTTTATCATATGGATTTCGGTAAGCAAAGACGTATCGTCTTCTCTCACTCACGCGATAAGCGTACTTGTTATAAGTTGCCCTTGCGCTTTGGGACTCGCTACGCCGGTAGCCATAATGGTGGGCAACGGTAAGGGCGCGAAAAACGGCATCCTGTTCAAAACCGCAACGGCTCTCGAAGAAGCGGGCAAGGCGGATATCGTGGTGCTCGACAAGACCGGAACAATTACCAAAGGACAACCGATAGTTACGGATACGGTATCCGTATCTGCGTATTCGGATGCCGAAATTATAGCTTATGCGGCAAAGCTCGAAGCCGGCAGCAGTCACCCGATCGCTAACGCAATACTGACAAAAGCAAAAGAACGCGACTTGGATTTGCCGGAAGCGGAAGACTTTTTGAATATCGCGGGACACGGGCTCAAAGGCGTTGTCGGCGGTAAGGTCATAGCGCTCGGCAACCGCTCGCTCATGTCTAAAGAAGGCGTCGATACCCGTGCGGCTTCCTTGATAGGCAAGGACCTCGCCGAAGAAGGCAAGACTCCGCTATTCCTAAGCATCGACGGTAATATTGCCGGTGTAATTGCCGTTGCGGACGAAATCAAAGACGACGCAAAAACCGCAATTGCCGCGCTACACGACTTGGGGTTAAAAGTGGTAATGCTTACGGGCGACAACGCGTTGAGCGCGAAAGCCGTGGCTAACGAAGCGGGTATTTCCGACGTAATTTCCGATGTTCTCCCCAAAGACAAAGACGGCGTACTGCAAGCCTTGAAGAAGTACGGCAAAGTAATTATGGTGGGAGACGGCATAAACGACGCGCCGGCACTGACGCGCGCCGATGTCGGTATCGCCATAGGCACCGGCACGGATATTGCAATAGACTCTGCGGATATAGTGTTGATGCATTCCCCTCTTGCCGACGTTCCGAAAGCCATAAACCTATCGCGCCGCACACTTCTGAATATAAAAGAAAACCTGTTCTGGGCGTTTATATATAACTGTATCTGCATACCGATTGCCGCCGGTGCTCTCAGTATGCCGCCGCTTAACGTCACGCTCGATCCCATGTACGGAGCCGCCGCAATGAGTCTTTCAAGCGTGTGCGTGGTAACCAACGCCCTCAGGCTGAACAGAATCAGACTCGATAAGTTCGCAAAGCGCAGACGTCCTGTCGTCATGTTCGATATCGAGGACGTAAAAGCAGAAGCGCGCAAGATTTGCGCCGAAAATACCGCTAATAACTGCGGAACGAACGTGATTTGTTCCGCTGAAAAAGGAGATATTACCATGAAAACAATCAAAATCGAAGGCATGATGTGCATGCACTGCGTAGCACACGTAAAAAAAGCGCTCTCTTCCGTAAACGGAGTGAACGTAAAAGACGTCAACCTCGAACAAGGTACGGCAACCGTAGAATTAACCGCGCCCGTAACGGACGACATCCTTATAAAGGCGGTAACGGACGCCGGATACGAGGTAAAAGGAATAGAGTAATGCGCTAAGCGGTAGACCGCGCCGTTTTCGTCGCGGTAGCGAATTTCGCTTTATCGACATAAAAAATCGGCTCCGTAAAATCTTACAGAGCCGATTTTCGAGCGTCACAAACTATTTGTTAACATAAGTTTTGGTTGTTGGCAGAGTATTGAAGACGCCGTACGGTATGCGCGCTTGCCAAGTATCGGGTTGAGTTTCTCCGAGCGCGTACAGCACTACCGCGGCTAAGTCTTGAGTGACGAATTTGCCCATTCTGCCGTCGATTATGTTGCCTTTTGCGCCGTTAACGGCAAAAGTTACGTTCCTCTCGGTAGAATTGTTCTGTCCGTGTCCGCCGGTAACTCTGTGCCCGTGGTCGGATACGAGTATAAACAGCGTATCGTCGGCTCTGCCGGCTTGGACGTATGCGTCGTATATTCTGCCTATGTAGCCGTCCACCGTCGAAATGCCTTCGGCATACTCTTTGGATCCGTAGCCGTAGGTGTGTCCCATGTGGTCTACGTTATCGAAGTGCAGGAACAATATCGCGTCGTCGTGCTCGGCAATCCTCTTGGTGGCAAGCTCCATGACTTTTTCGTCCTTCTGCTTTTGGTTTGCGCCCTTTTCGACGTAATCCGCCGCGCTCAATTTCGTCATGCCTTTGATGCCCTCTTCTATTATGCCATAGTTAATTGGCTTCCAGCTGACTATGCTCGCGCATGTCGCGTCCGGGTGGTTGTTTGCATAAACTTTGAAAAACGACGGGTATTTATCGTTGATATAATGCGACGTCGCGGCTATTTCGTTGGTGACAAGGTGCTTTTGGTACATAACGCCGTGCATCATGCTCGTCCAGTTGTGCGCGCTGACCGTCTTGTATTGCGAAATGCCTTCGTATGTGTAAGCTCCGCCACCGAATACTCTTTGGAATTGAGGGACGTTACCCTCTCCGAAATATCCGCCGGCACCGTCTACACCGAATATCACAACCCTCTTGTATGTCGTCGCGCTCTTGACGTCGTTCGCGCTCGCCAAAATCCCCTCGCTGTACCTATCGCGGTATAACTCGGGATTGAACAGCGTGCAAAATACGCTCAGTCCTACGATAACGGCTACAAGCAGTGCCGCCGTTACGATAGTAAAAATCTTGTGTTCTACAATAAATGCTCCGATGTCGCTGAAAAGTTTTTTCATTTAACTTCTTCCTTTTATATTGGTAGTCAAAGTATACCACACGTTCTCGCAACATTCAATACCGACATCGGAATTTATCTTATAAATTTACCTCATAAATTTACCACAACTAAAAAAATACTTTACAAATGCGCCGCGATAATGTATCATTATAGCGTTCGGGCAGCACGGAAAGATGGCGGAGCCCGGTTGAACGCGCACGACTCGAAATCGTGTAACCCCTTTCGGGGTTCGTGGGTTCGAATCCCACTCTTTCCGCCAAA
>CAVIFU010000005.1:0-59801 GCA_963642145.1 Ruminococcus bicirculans (ex Wegman et al. 2014) | reverse complement strand
CAACATTTATAGACAGAGACATCAATGTAAGTGTAACGTTCCCTCAAACGGTTACCGAAAACGAATTAACGCAATTTAATCAATACTATGATAATCCTCAGCTAAACGTAGGTGTAGTATGAACAAACACATAGTAAAGAAATCTATAGCCTCGATGTTAACGGTAATAGTTTTACTGATGCCGTTAGCAGTTCTGACCGGTTGCCAAAACAATGAAACAGAAGAAGAGGATACGAGCGGACGGCTCCGCGGTAGTTATAATCCGCCCGGCAACGCATTTGGTATTGAAATAGGAGCGTTACCCGAAAGTTATGTGCCGGGATTTTTACCTATAGTTAGTCTCGACGAAAGCAAATACGTGCTAAGCAGTGATGAGGCAAAATACAGTTATTGGACTGTTTTGCGCAATCCCACTCTTTACTTCAACAGTAAACCGGCGGTGAATGACCAAATCGAGTTATATGTAGCGACTGACTTTATTGCGCATAATCCTGAGACGTTCGGGCTTAGCGATGATGATTATGCCGGGTTTGACGTTGACTGGTTTTCTCGCGACAATGAAATCTTTGAGAATGTCGAAACTCAAATGGTACTGCAATACGGAGCATACTATTACGAAAGCGATAGCAGAGACACTTGGTATTTTTGGTGGAAAAACTTGCCGGAGGAGGAGATATTCCCGAATGAATGCGCGATAACGGTAAATGACATAACGGTTCACTTTATGATTGGTGACCATAGAGGATGGTATAGTAGTATAGAAGTAAATTATTTGGATCTATCCGACATGCAGCTACACACCATGGAAAGGTTATCCTCCTCTGAAAATAGAATGACCTTTGCCAGCATATATGCAGTTTGGAATTACAATAATATCGGCTACATGCTGAGCACGCCATTGTTGCTATATGCAGGAGGTTACGCTTCGGATGATCCGATGATTTATCCGTTTACGGAAAATGAATGGGTGTACAAGTATGCAAAAGAATACTATGACGGGAGTTACAACATATTTGCATACTCGGAAGAACACTTTGAAGAGTTGTCGCACCTAAACAATGACTATATCAAAATAAGAGTCTTGGCAAAAAAAGTGCTTGAAAATCTGATAACCAACTATTTTTGTGCACAACTGCGTTCCGAAAATTAGGACATAGCACAAAGATACCGCGTTAGCATAAATAAACGGGCTGTCAAAACTTTCGTTCTAACAGCCCGTTTCTTGGCAGGAGTAGTAAGAATCGAACTTACGTCAAGGGGGTCAGAGTCCCTTGTGCTACCATTGCACCATACTCCAATATTGTAGCTCTATTTATCCACCTCGTTAAGGGCTTTAACGACGGCGTCTACGTCAAGACCGTGTACGCTTGCCGCGTCTGCGATGGACTCACCGCGAGCGCAAGGGCAAGTGATGCAGTGCATATCAAAAGTTTCTATCAAGAGTTTGGCAACCGCTTCGGGATTCTTGGCGTTATCCAATACTTCACCTATAATCATGTCTTTGGTAATCATTGTATACCTCCGAATTTATTTTTTTAATTCGGCTATATTATATACTATCAATTTGAGATTGACAAGTAAAATACGCCATTACCTAAATTTTATTGCAACGCGTCCGCGACAATGCTATAATGCGTGTATGAATATCGATTCCAAAGTTATGCGAAAAATCATCGGCAATATGCGCAAAGCCCTCAACGACTACGACATGATACGTGAGGGCGATACGGTGGCGGTAGGGCTTTCCGGAGGTAAGGACAGTCTTGCTCTCGTTACGGCGCTTGCCATGTATCGCAGGTACTCTCCCGTTGCGTTTGAATTATGCGCCATACGCATAGATATGGGGCTTAGGGATACCGATTCTCGCGAAGAAGAAGCCTTAAACGCATATATGAGTGAACTCGGCGTCACGTACAAAGTAGTGCGAACGGATATGGCGCAAATAATTTTCGACATCCGTCAAGAGTCTAATCCGTGCTCGTTGTGCTCCAAAATGCGTAGAGGTGCGCTGATCTCGGAATGTAAAGAATCGGGAGTTACAAAGCTTGCTCTCGGACATAACGCCGACGATCTGACGGAGACGTTTTTGCTATCTCTCATATACGAAGGAAGGCTTTCCTTTTTCAGCCCGGTGACGGAACTTACCGGTAGCGGAATAACCGTTATCAGACCGTTTATTTATTGTCCGGAAGGGGATATTCGAGGCGCTGTCAAACGTTTGGGATTACCTGTACTCAACAACCCGTGCCCCATGAATCATCACAGCCGTCGCGAATACATGAAGGAGCTTTGCAAAAACATATGCAAAGATATTCCGTTTGCCAAGGAGCGCATGCATTCCGCGATAACGCATCCCGAGAGGTACAACCTGTTTCCGCCTAAAAAGGATTAAAATTAAAAATTATCTTTCCGTAATACCGTAGTTTACGAGGATATTTTCTATTTCTTTAAGTTCTCTACCGCCTATGCGAGCAATGCTCAGGGTGTTGCGCAGCCCTATCCAAACGAGGCGGACGACAATCGGATTGCCGGAGTCGAGAGCGTACATCATACCCTTGATGAGAGTCACGGCGTCGGCGCGCAGTTCGTCGGCAATATCGTTTTCGGCAATAACGGCGTCCATCAGCATGCGCACCCAGCAATCGCAGTCTTCACGCGCTTTGGCGTTCAATGTGTTAGGAGAGGACGGAACGTCGTTTTCTTCATCGACAACATCTAAGGCGTCGCCCGTAAGCAGTTTGCGGAAGGCGTTTGCGAATGGAGTGATGACGGAATCGAGAAATTCGAGGTAAGAGTCGTGGCTTGCTTCATGCGGATAGAATCTTGTCACGAAATCGACGATGGATATACTTTTCTTGTCGAATTCAAACAGCAATCCGACGACCAACGCAACTACGTGCCTCGGATTACGTGGCAGACGAAAGACGGCTTTTCCCGTTCGATCGGTCATTACGGCGTTGTTGTATTCCAAGCGGAAGTTTGTCGTCTTTGCGCACTCTGACACAAGTTCTATGAGTTCCGGGGTCCCGACGAGCGTGGATAGGAAGCCCGAAATGACCTTATCCACGATAATCAATCTCGAACCGTAGAACGCGTTTACTGCATCGTTAAATCTAATTAGAGATTCCGGATTGCGCATGAATTTTCTCCTGTGTTTGTTATATAAATATCATAGCACAAAATCCGCCAAAAGTCTTGCAAAAATATATGTGACATAGTATAATATTTTTGATTTGTAACATATGCAACCAAGGCGCAAGAAGGAGAGAGTATGAATATTTTCAGACTTTTGAGAAAGAATAAGCTGTTTTATAACTTTGACGACAAAGAGATAAACAAGATCTTTGACTGCCTTCGCGCGCACATCAACAAGTATTCTCGCGGCAGAGTCGTCGCGGAGATCGGTGCGCCCGTTACAGAGATAGGCATTATTTTGTCCGGTTCCGCCGTTAAGTTTGTCAAAAAACCCAACGGCACGTTGGAAAATTGCGGGGAGCTTTACGCCGGCGATATGTTCGGCGAGGTTGACGGATACGCAGGGGATCGCACCTACAAGACGTCGGTGGTACTTTCGGAGGATTCCACGATTCTCTATATCGCCATCGATACGATCGTCGCGCGTTGCGAGAAGTGCTGTCCGCATCACCAAAAACTTTTGGAGAATACCATGACGTACCTTGCCGAGCGCATCGGCAATATCGATAACGACGCCAAGTACCTCAAAATCAAGAGTATGCGCGGCAAAATTGCCAAGCTCTTCTATGACAAATATCTCCTCCAAGGCACGGCTACGATACACCTCGGTATCAATCGTAACGAGATGGCAGACTACCTTAACGTGTCGCGCCCGTCCATGTCGAGGGAGATGATGAATATGAAAGCGGAAGGCATTATCGCTTACCGCAAGGACGAAATAGTCATTCTCAAGCTCGATGAGCTGGAAAAAATAGCCAACGAGGCGCGTTAATGCCGTCTTGGGGTTATGCGTTGATAGCATTCGGAGTGGTGCTCCTCTTAACGGTGGGGTATCACTTTTTTTTATATTATATCTGCAAAAACCGTTTGTTCCAGCCCAAAAAGCGTGATTTTGACTTCCTCGTCGAGTACGAAACCAAAGAGAAGGGCTTCAAACGCGAGTGGCTCGATATTCCGTACAAAGAGTACCGTCGCACGTCGCGTTACGGTTATGAGCTGTTCGCGAGATACTACAAGTCCGATGTCGGCGACGGCAAGAAAATAATGATTTCTCTGCACGGGCACAATTCCTGTTCGGTGTCGCAATTTAAGTATCTGAATATGTTTTTGTCGCTCGGTTACGACGTCTTTATTCCCGATCATCGGCGTTCGGGTTACAGCGGCGGCGACAGCGTGACCTTCGGCGCGTGCGAAAAATACGACGTCATCGATTGGATAGACGTTCTGCAATCGGAGCACGGCGACGCGCTCTTTGCCGTATTCGGCGAGAGCATGGGCGCGGCAACGGCAATGATGGTCGGCAGTTTAGACGATAGGATCGTGTACGTTATAGAGTATTGCGGCTACGCCAATTTCGAGGGTTTGCTTACGCGCTACGTCGGCTCCGAGGCGTTGCGTAGAATGATGATGCCGTCTTTGTCGCTCGTTGCTAAGATAGGGTTCGGTATAGACCTTAGGGAGTGTGACGCTTTGCGCTACGTGTCCGAATCTACAAAACCGATATTGATGATACACAGTAGGGCGGACAAAGTCGTTGACTTCAAAAATTTCATCATGCTGTCCGAGGCGAGGCGCGACTCCGATACGCATGTGTTTGACGATTGCATACATGCGCGTTCGATGGTCAAACATCCCCGAGAGTTTGAAGAATGCGTCGTGAGCTTTGTCAAGGAAAACGAATCGCGCCTATGAGCGGCGCGAGATATCTAAACAACATATGCAAAAAGCCGTCGGGAACTCCCGACGGCTTTTATGTTTTTAGTCCAAGTTGAAATATTTTTTTACATTGTAGTACGCGATGTCGCGTGCAATTTGTTTGAGCCTGTTTAGTTCCGATGCCGGATATTCTCCGTGCTCTACCAATCCGCCGAGGTAATTTGAAAGTATCCGTCTGAAATAATCGTGGCGCGGATAGGAGAGGAAGCTCCTGCTGTCGGTAAGCATGCCGAGGAATGTGTCTATCGGCGCGCCGCTTGCGTAAGTGGCAATTTGACGTTCGATACCGATTTTGTTATCGTTGAACCACCAGGCGCACCCTTGCTGGACATAGCCTTTAACTCCGGCATTATTGAACGCGCCCATCAGCGTTACGAGCACGTCGTTGTCTTGCGGATTGAGCGAGAAGAGTATGGTCTTAGGCAAAATACCGTCCGAGTTAAGCCTGTCGAGTAGCGCATAGAGAGCGTCAACGCCTGTGTAAGAGCGCATGCAATCGAATCCGGCGTCTTTACCGATAAATTCCAAAAGATGGCTGTTTGCGTTGCGTAAGCAACCGAAATGCAACTCCATTACGATGTTGCGCGCATGATACTCACGGGCTAAGAATAGTAGGAGCTCGGTTTTGTAACCGTCTGTTTCACGCCTCGTTAGCGATTTGCCGGCAAGAGCTTTTTGCAATGCGTTGTCGGCTTCGGCTTCGCCTATAGGGCAGTATACGGCGGTGTCGAGTCCGTGGTCGGAAGCTACGCAACCGAGCATGGTAAACAGGTCGAGTCTGTTGCTAAGCGCGATTTTCAAGTCGTCAAATGTCTTTATCGGGTGATCCGCCATCATGCCCAAAAGAGCGAGATATTTTGCAAACGGCTCTTTTTCGATGCCGAGCGCTTGGTCGGGGCGGAATCCGGGCAATACGTTTACCTCGTATCCTTCCTGCCGGAGGTCCATATGAGCGCGTAGATCTTCCGCCGGGTCGTTGGTGGTGATTATCGTCTCCACGTTAGAGTCCGCTATGATTTTTTTGGGAGTGAGTTCTTTGGCTACGGCGTTGGCTTTTTCGTAAATCTCATCTGCGGTATCGTTGTTGAGCGGCTTGGTTATTCCAAAGTATTTTTTGAGTTCCATTGCCGTGAACGCATATAGCGGATGTCCTGCCATATAGGGCATTATTGTAGCGTAGGCTACAAAACGGTCGTAATCTTTGTACGTGTTGTTTGCATAGCGTTCATGCGGCGTCTTGGTTATGTATTCCTCGGCGACGCCCATATTGCGCATTGCGCGCCACTTGTAGTGGTCGTTGTCCAACCACAGTTCCGTTATCGTTTTTCTATTGTTGCCTTTGTAATCTATTTCCGTTGCCGACAAATGGCAGTGGTAATCTATTATAGGCAAGTCCTTTATTTCGTTATATATCTCCACCGCAGTAGGCGTGTCGAGCATAAAATCATCTGCTAAAAAGTCTTTCATATTACCTCCGTTAATTAGATTATACACTGCCGGCGCTCCGTTTGCAAGCATAGAATTAAGGTTCGTGTTACATATATATTATGGTACCCGCGCGCACGCGCGCGTAGTCGAAATCGTCGTTTCGATGTGCGCGTTTATAAAATATCGCGTGACGAAAATAAATTATTTTTTTCTGCCAACCACAATATATTGTGGTGCGAAAGTAGCGTAACCACAAGAGCACAAAAAATCTCAAAAAAAATATAAAAAAGTCATAAAATTTGTTTGACATAAGGCGACTACTTTGGTATTATACCACTGTTCGTGTTCGGGGATTTACTCCATAAACCGCCCGATTAGGTAACTTAAGATGGAATATTGCGTTCGCATGGGCGTCAATTCCGGAGGATACGCGAAAAAGCTCCCAAAAGATAAGATTTAGGCGAAAGCCTTTTATTTATCCCGAAGAGCGACACACACGGCTCCGTGTGTATGAGACTGAGATAATTTCAGGAGGACACAAAATAAATGGCAGGTCAAAAGATCAGAATCAAACTTAAAGCTTACGACCACAGCTTGATAGACGACTCGTGTGCCAAGATAATCGCTGCCGCCCAAAGCACCGGCGCGAGCATCTCGGGTCCTATCCCGCTACCCACGGAAAAGGAAATCGTAACCATACTCCGCTCTCCTCACAAATATAAGGACAGCAGAGAGCAGTTCGAGCTCCGCACCCACAAACGCTTGATAGATATCTACAACAGCTCGATGAGGACCGTCGACGCTCTTATGAAGCTCGACCTTGCGTCCGGCGTTGATATCCAAATCAAGCTCTAATAAGGAGGCTCGAATATGAAGAAAGCTATTTTAGGTACAAAACTCGGAATGAGCCAAATTTTTACCCAAGACGGAACCATGATTCCCGTTACCGTAGTGGAAGCGGGTCCGTGCACGGTGCTCCAAGTCAAGACCGTTGCTAAGGACGGATACGACGCGGTCAAGGTAGGTTACGGCGAGGTAAAGGCAAACAATGTCAACAAACCCGATCAAGGACAATTCAAGCAAGCTAACGCAGCTCCCAAGAGATACATCAGAGAGTTCCGTTTGGATGATTGCTCCGCATATCCCGTAGGCACCGAGATCAAGTGCGACGCATTTGCGGTAGGCGACAAAGTAGACGTAGTAGGCACCACCAGAGGTCGCGGCTACACCGGCGCAATCCAAAGATGGAACACCCATCGTCTCCCCATGACGCACGGCGCAGGTCCCGTTCATAGGGAAGTCGGTTCTTTGAGTGCAAACAGCAGCCCTTCTCGCGTTTTCAAGAACAAGAAGATGGCAGGACAATACGGCCATGAACAAGTAACCATACAGAACTTGGAAGTAGTCAAAGTAGATGCCGCGCGTAACGTATTGCTTATCGCGGGCGGACTTCCGGGACCCAAGGGCTCCCTTGTACAGATCAAGGACAGCCTCAAAAAGTCCGGTGGCTCCAAGTGGTTCAAATAAGGCTTAAGGAGATACCGATATGATAGAAGCAAATGTTATTAACACCCTAGGTCAAAAGGTAGGAACCGTCGAGTTGAACGAAGAAATATTCGGAAGAGACTACAATGAGCCTCTTATCCACCAAGTAGTGGTAGCGCAACTCGCCAACAAAAGACAAGGCACCAAATCGGCGTTGACCCGTACCGAAGTACGCGGAGGCGGCAGGAAGCCTTGGCGTCAAAAGGGCACCGGCAGAGCCCGTCAAGGCAGCATTCGCGCACCGCAATGGTACCACGGCGGCGTAGTCTTTGCTCCGAAGCCCAGAGATTACAGCAAAAAGATCAATAAACAAATGAGAGTAGGCGCGCTTTGCAGTGCGTTGAGCGCCAAGCTTGCCGACGGCGATCTCCTTATCGTGGATAAGTTTGATCTTGCCGAACCCAAGACGAAGCTCGTAGCTACCGCGCTTAAGAATATCGGCGCCGAAAAGACCACGCTGATCGTTACTAACGGCAAAGACGATACCCTTCTTCGTGCCGGCGGCAACATCGCAAGCCTCACTCTTTCCGACGTCGCGCTCCTCAACGTATACGACCTCGTACGCGTTAACAAGTGCATATTCACACTCGACGCCGTCAACGCTCTTATGGAGGTATACGCATAATGAGTAATTACGATATCATTCTTAAACCCGTCCTCTCCGAGAAGAGCTATGACGGAATACATGCTAAGAAATACGTTTTCATCGTTAAAAAGGACGCTACCAAGACCCAAATCAGGCACGCGGTAGAGAGCATTTTTAACGTATCCGTAGACAAAGTCAACACCGTAAGGGTAAACGGCAAAATCAGAAGGAGAGGCGCTACCGAAGGCAAGACCGCTTCTTACAAAAAGGCATACGTTTCTCTTACCGCGGATAGCAAGGCAATCGAATTCTTCGAGAGCTTGTCGTAATAGAGGAGGATACAGTAATGGCAGTTATTAAATACAAACCCACTTCCCCCGCACGCCGCAACATGAGCGTATCCGATTATGCGGAAATCACTTCCGACAAAGCGGAAAAGAGCCTCCTCGTCAGCATCAACAAGACCGGTGGCAGAAACAACCGCGGCAGGATTACCGTAAGGCACATCGGCGGAGGCAACAGAACCAAGTACAGAATCATAGATTTCAAACGCAACAAAGACGGTATTCCCGCAAAAGTAGTATCGGTCCAATACGATCCCAACCGTAGCGCGAACATAGCTCTTCTTGCGTATGCAGACGGCGAAAAGAAGTATATACTTTGCCCTCTCGGACTTAACGTAGGCGATTCCGTAGTAAGCGGCGCCGGCGCCGACATCAAGGCAGGCAACGCACTTATGCTCCAAGACATCCCCGTAGGTACCACTGTTCATAATATAGAGCTCTTACCGGGCAAGGGCGGACAAATCGCTCGTTCCGCAGGCGTAAGCGCACAACTTATGGCAAAAGAGAACAACAAAGCGACTCTTCGTATGCCTTCCGGCGAAATGAGATACGTATCTCTCCGCTGCAAAGCGACTATCGGAACGGTCGGCAACATCGAGCACGAGAACGTCAGTTTGGGCAAAGCAGGCAGAAAACGTCATATGGGCGTCAAACCTACCGTCCGCGGCGTTGTAATGAACCCCTGCGATCACCCGCACGGCGGTGGCGAAGGCAAGAGCCCGATCGGTATGTCTACGCCTGTAACTCCGTGGGGCAAGCCCGCACTCGGATATAAGACCCGTAACAAGAAGGCCAGATCCGACAAGATGATCATCAAGCGTATTAATTAGGAGGCACACAGATGAGCAGATCCGTTAAAAAAGGCCCTTATTGCGAAGAGAGCCTTATGAAGAAAATCATCGCGATGAACGAATCGGGAGATAAGAAACCCGTCAAGACATGGTCGAGAGCTTCGACAATATTCCCCGAATTCGTCGGACATACCATCGCAGTTCACGACGGCAAGAAGCACGTGCCGGTATATATCACGGAAGATATGGTAGGACTTAAACTCGGCGAGTTCGCTCCCACAAGAGTATTCCCCAACCACTCCGGCAACAAAGCCGCCGCGGCTAAGAAGTAGGAGGTCGACAATGGCAACCAGAGTTAAAGAAAAAGCTAAAGCAAGAATAGAGAACAAGGATACTCGTCCTTACGCGGTGGCTAAATCCATTAGGATTTCCCCTTACAAAGTCCGCGCGGTATTGGATATTATCCGCAACAAGAGCTACAAAGAGGCAGCCGCCATACTCAAAACGGCTAACAAATCCTCCTGCGCTCCCGTACTCAAAGTTCTCAACAGTGCGGCCGCCAATGCGGAGAACAACCTCGGCATGAACAAGGACACCTTGTATGTAGCAGAGTGCTTCGCAGACGAGGGCAGGACGCTCAAACGCTATCGCGCCGCGTCCAAGGGCAGAGGTCATAGCATTATGAAGCGCACTACCCACATCACCGTCATACTTGACGCCGCTAAATAGGAGGACATACCAAATGGGTCAAAAAGTTAATCCGCATGGTTTAAGAGTTGGTATCAACGCCGCCCACGACAGCGTATGGTACGCAGATAAAAAGAATTTCGGCAAATACCTCAAAGAGGATAACGAAATCCGTAATTACATCAAGAAGAACTACTACGACGCAATGATCTCCAAGATCGTTATCCGCAGGGTAGCGGACAAGAACGTTCTTATAGACATTTATTGCGGCAGAGTAGGAGTTGCTATCGGCAAGATGAACAAGTCCAAGGATGCAGCCGTAGCGGCAACCGCTACCGCAGAAGGCACCACGGCTACCGCAGCCCCCACCCAAAAGGTTAAGGGCATCGACGAAATCAACGCCGCCGTAAGGAAGATCGTCGGACCGGACAAGACCTTCAACGTCAACGTTCACGAAGTAAAGAACTCCGATATGGACGCACAAATCGTTGCAGAGAACATTGCCGCCGCACTCGAAAAGAGAACTCCCTTCCGTAGAGCGATGAAGAACGCGATGGGACGCGCAATGAGAGCGGGCGCCAAAGGTATCAAGACCATGGTTTCCGGACGTCTCGACGGCGCAGAAATAGCGAGAAGCGAGAACTATCACGAGGGCTCCATACCGCTACAAACCATCCGTGCAAACATCGATTACGGCTTCGCAATCGCACATACCACCTATGGTGTTATCGGCGTCAAGACGTGGATATACAAAGGTGAGACCTTCAAAAAAGGAGGTAACGACTAATGTTAATGCCTAAAAGAGTAAAAAGAAGAAAACAACACCGCGGCAGAATGACCGGTAAGGCGCTCAGAGGCAACGTAATCGCATACGGCGAGTACGCACTCGTAGCCACCGAACCGGGATGGATCAAGAGCAATCAGATCGAAGCAGCCCGTGTTGCAATGACCAGATATATCAAGCGTGGCGGTCAAGTATGGGTAAACATCTTCCCCCACAAACCCGTAACCAAGCATCCCGCCGAAGCTCGTATGGGTTCCGGTAAAGGTGCTCCCGAGTTCTGGGTAGCAGTTGTAAAACCGGGCAGAGTTATGTTCGAGATGGCAGGAATCCCCGAGAACGTAGCAAGAGAAGCTCTCCGTCTTGCGGCAAACAAATTGCCTATCAAGTGCAAATTTGCCAAGAAAGAAGCGGAAGCAGGCAATCAAGTATCCGAAGAAGGCGGTGACTGTTAATGAAAGCTAAAAACTTTTTTGAAATGACTAATGAAGAATTGGTAAACAAGGTAAACGAGCTTAAGGCGGAATTATTCAACCTTCGTTTCAAACACGCAACCAACCAGCTTTCCAACCCCATGGCGCTTGTTGAATGCAAAAAGGATATCGCGAGAGCGAAGACTGTCCTTCGTCAAAGAGAAATGGGTCTTGTAGAAGAGCCCGAGAAGGCTGCCAAGAAGACCCGCGCTAAGAAGAAGGCATAGGAGGCATCTAAATGGAAAGAAATCTCAGAAAAACCAGAGTTGGCGTAGTCGTTAGCGATAAGATGGATAAGACTATCGTCGTAGCCGTAGAGAGGAAGGTCAAACATCCTCTATACAAAAAGTATATTCTTCGTACCAAAAAGCTCAAAGTTCATGATGAGAACAACGAGTGCGGTATAGGCGATAAGGTCGAAGTCGTAGAGACCCGTCCTATCTCCAAAGATAAGAATTGGCGTCTTCTCAACATCATTGAGAAAGCGAAGTAAGGAGGCATAAAATGATACAACCTCAAACCAGATTAAAAGTAGCAGACAACAGCGGTGCCAAAGAAATCATGTGCATCCGCGTAATGGGAGGTTCCTACGTAAGGAGCGGTAATATCGGCGACATCATCGTTGCTTCCGTCAAAACCGCCACCCCGGGCGGCGTTGTCAAGAAGGGCGATGTAGTCAAAGCGGTTATCGTACGTACCCACAAGGGCGTTATGCGCAAAGACGGCACTCACATCAAGTTTGACGATAACGCGGCGGTTATCATCGATAACCAAAATATGCCCCGCGGATCTCGTATCTTCGGACCTGTAGCGCGCGAACTCAGAGATAAGAACTTTGCAAAGATTATCTCTCTCGCTCCCGAAGTTCTTTAGGAGGCAGACAAATGACTAAATACAGCGTAAAGAAAGACGATTACGTAATGATAATTGCCGGCAAAGACAAGGGCAAGACCGCGCAAGTAACCGCTATCAACGCGGACAAGCACAGAGTCCTTGTAGAAGGCAACGACCTTGCCACCGTCAACACCAAGGCGGTCAAAGCTCGCAAAGCCAACGAAAAGGGCGGACTCGTAAAGCAACCGGGTAGCGTGGATATCTCCAACGTTATGCCTATTTGCGCCGCTTGCGGCAAAGCGACTCGCGTAGGAATCCGTGAAGAAGACGGCAAGAGAGTCCGTTATTGCAAGAAGTGCGGCGCCACGCTCGTAACCAAGAAGGCTGCGGCAAAAGCCACCGCCAAGAAAGCAACCAAAGCAACCGTCCGCAAGAAGGCTGCCAAGGTAGAAGAAACCGCGGATACCGCGACGGCAGAATAATAAGGAGGCGTAAAAATGGCTAAGAAAGAACAAGTAAAAGCTACGGCTCCTGCCGTAAAAGAAACTCCGAGACTTCAAGTCAAGTACAAAGAAGAAGTTGTTCCCGCCCTCATCAAGACTTTCTCGTATGACACCGTCATGCAGGTTCCGAGAGTCGAGAAGGTAGTGCTCAACATGCGTTTCGGCGACATCAAGGATAACTCCAAGAGCATGCAACTCGCGATGGAAGAGCTCGAAAAGATCAGCGGACAAAAGCCCGTTGCTACCAAGGCGAAGAACTCCGTTGCAAACTTCAAAGTCAGAGAGGGTCAACAAGTCGGCGCCAAGGTAACGCTCCGCGGCGACAAGATGTGGTATTTCCTCGACAAGCTCGTATCCATCGCTCTTCCGCGTGTTCGCGACTTCAAGGGCGTATCGGGCAAATCCTTTGACGGAAGAGGCAACTATACCCTCGGCATCAAAGAGCAACTTATCTTCCCGGAAATCGATTTCGATCACATCGAGAAGACCAGAGGTTTTGACGTTTGCGTAACCACAACCGCAAAAACCGACGAAGAAGCCAAAGAGCTCCTCAAGCTCCTCGGCGTACCCTTCAGCAAGTAGGAGGTCAACAATGGCTAAAAAATCAATGATCAATAAGCAACAAAGAAAGCAAAAGTTCTCCACTCGCGAGTATACTCGTTGCTCCATTTGCGGCAGACCCCACGCGGTACTCCGCAAGTACGGAATTTGCAGAATATGCTTCAGAGAACTTGCATACAAGGGTGAAATCCCGGGCGTCCGTAAGGCAAGCTGGTAAGGAGGTACAGAGATATGACTATGACAGATCCCATTGCCGATATGCTTACTCGCATTCGCAACGCTTTGACGGCTAAGAAAGAGAACGTAGACGTTCCCGCATCCAAGCTCAAAGTAGCAATAGCTCAAATATTATTGGAAGAAGGCTTTATCAACGGCTACATCGTAGATAAGGCGGAAGGCGCGGTACAAGAGACTATACATATATCTCTCAAATACACCGCCAACAAAGAGAAGGTTATCAACGGACTCAAGAAGATCTCCAAACCCGGTCTCCGCGTATACGCCAAGAGCGACGCGATACCCAAGGTTCTCGGAGGACTCGGAATCGCCATCATATCCACCTCGAAGGGTGTTATGACGGATAAGAAGGCTCGCGCACTCGGCGCCGGCGGCGAAGTACTCGCGTACGTTTGGTAGGAGGTAATACTAATGTCAAGAATAGGTAGAGCACCCATCAAATTCCCGGACAATACGACCGTAGAATTCAAAGACGGCGTAGTTACCGTAAGCGGACCTCTCGGAACTCTTACGCAAAAGATCGAGAACGCAAACATCGGCGTCAATGTGGAAGACCACGTTGTACACGTCGTACGTACTTCCGAGGCTAAGGACGTTAAAGCAGCCCACGGCTTGTATCGCGCTCTTATCCACAACATGATAGTCGGCGTCGAAAAGGGATACAGCAAGAACCTTGTTATATCCGGCGTAGGCTGGAAAGCAGTTGCTCAGGGCGACAAGATTGTTCTTTCCGTAGGATACAGCCACACCGTAGACGTAGTACCTCCCGCGGGTATCAAACTGGAAGTAGTAGCTCCCACCGAGATCGCGGTTAAGGGCATCGACAAGACGTTGGTAGGGCAAGTCGCAGCCAACATCAAGGCTATCCGCAAGCCCGAGCCGTATCATGGCTACGGTATTCGTTACAAGGATGAAACCATCCTCCGTAAAGAAGGCAAGACCGCAGGTAAATAGAGGAGAACGTAAAATATGTTTAAGAAACCTAATAAGAATAAAGTCAGACAAAAAAGACACGTCAGACTCCGTAATGACCTTAAAGGCACCACCGATATACCTCGTCTTTGCGTAACGAGGTCGACGGTAAACATCTATGCGCAAGTCATCGACGACACCAAGGGCGAGACTCTTTGCGCGGTGAACACCCTCCAAAAGGACATTAAACCCCTTGTAGAGGGCAAGACCAAGACCGAAGCTGCCGCAGTAGTAGGCGAAGCGATAGGCAAACTTGCCGTAGAAAAGGGCGTTAAGACTGTAGTATTTGACCGTGGAGGTTATCTTTACACCGGTCGTGTAGCAGCTCTTGCCGATGGCGCAAGAAAAGCCGGACTCGAGTTTTAGGAGATAAAGATTATGGCAAGAAACGATAACAGATTCAATAGAGAACCTAAAGACGATCTCATCAAAAAGACCATATCCATCAACCGCGTTACCAAGGTTGTTAAGGGCGGACGCAACATGCGTTTTGCCGCCCTCGTGGTAGTCGGTGACGGTAAAGGCAGAGTCGGACTCGGCATGGGCAAGGCTGCGGAAGTACCGGAAGCACTCGAAAAAGCGCATAAAGCTGCTCAAAAGGCGATGTTCACCATCTCCACCGACGGCAGAACCATTCCGCACATGGTAATAGGCAACTTCGGCAGAGGCAAAGTACTTATGCTTCCCGCTCCCGAAGGTACCGGCGTTATCGCCGGCGGCGCAGTACGTAAAGTACTCGAAGTCAGCGGCATCAAAGATATCCGTACCAAGTGCATCGGAACCAACAACCCCATTAACAGCGCGAAAGCTACCATCGTCGGTCTTAAATCCCTTAAGACTGCAGAGGAGTATGCAAAGCTTCGCGGCAAAACCGTAGAAGAGATACTCGGTTAGGAGGCAGACAATGGCTAAGATTAAAGTAACACTTGTTAAAAGCACTATCGGTTGCCTCGAAAATCAAAAGGCAAACGTCAAAGCGCTCGGACTCAACAAAGTCGGCGCAAGCAGAATTCATGAAGACAATCCCGTCATCCGTGGTATGATATTCAAAGTATCCCACCTCGTGCGCGTGGAAAACGTCGATTAGGAGGTGCAGAATGAAACTTCACACTTTAGCTCCCGCGGAAGGCGCGGTCACACCCGCTAAGAGGCTCGGCAGAGGAATCGGCTCCGGTCTCGGCAAAACGAGCGGCAAAGGTCACAAAGGTCAATGGGCAAGGAGCGGCGGTGGCGTACGTCCCGGATTTGAAGGCGGACAAATGCCCCTCACTCGTAGAGTCCCCAAGAGAGGATTTAAGAACCATTTCACGGCAGAGTATACCACCGTTAACGTCGGCGTACTCGACAACTTCGCAGACGGCACCGTAATTACCGCGGAACTTCTTGCCGATGCGGGTCTCATCAAAAAGTTACAGCCCTACGGCTTGAAGGTATTAGGCGATGGCGAACTCACCAAGAAGCTTACCGTTCAAGCAAACAAATTTACCCAATCGGCTGCCGATAAAATTGAAAAAGCAGGCGGTAAAGTAGAGGTACTCTAATGTTCCAGACTATAAAAAACGCATTCCTGTCGAAGGATATACGCAAGAAGATGCTTCTGACCTTTGCACTGATTTTGGTGTACAGGGTCGGGTGCTACGTACCGATCCCGGGGCTGGATTCGGCTGCGATATTCGGTAGTTTATCCAATACGGATTTCACCTTAATGCTTTCGGCAATCACCGGACAAGCGTTTTCCTATGGCACGTTGTTTGCCTTAGGTATAGTCCCCTTCATTAACAGCTTCATTATCATGCAGCTGTTAACTCTTATAATTCCCAAGCTCGAAAAACTCAGCAAGGAAGGGGGAGAAGAAGGGAGAAAAAAGATTTCACAATACACAAGATACGTGGCGGTAGCGCTTGCCGTTATCCAAGCTATAGGCGTAGTATTCCTATGGCAAAACAGCAACTGCATCATCCCCGTCTTTACCGGCGACTCCACGAACCAAGTCGATAAAGTATTCACGATGATATTTATCGTATTGATTCTTGTCGGCGGATCCTGCCTCGTTATGTGGCTCGGAGAAAGAATTACCGAGTACGGCATAGGCAACGGTACCTCACTCATAATATTTATAGGTATCATTTCCTCCCTCGGTTCTTCCATTTGGACGGCAATGAGCGTCGTAATACCGCAACAAGTAGCGTCGGACGACACAACCGGTATATGGTTCCTCTTGGGCTTCATATTGCTCGTGCTTCTCATGTTCTTCGTCATCGTATTGTTCGATATGGCGGAAGAAAAGGTTCAAGTGCAATACGCCAAGCAAATCAAGGGCAACAAGATGTACGGCGGACAGTCCACCCACATTCCGCTAAAAGTTACCGCAGGCGGCGTTATGCCTTTCATATTCGCTTCCTCGCTCATTTCCTTCCCGCAGATGATTATCCAATTCGGCGGATGGGAGAGCACGTCGTTCGGTCTGTTCTGGGCTGAATGGTTGGGCGTCAACGGCAACCTCTATGCACCGATAATGTTCTTGTTGATTATATTCTTCGCATACTTCTATGCGCAAATACAATTCAACCCGGACGACGTGGCGCGCATGTTGCAACAAAACGGCGGATTTATCCCGGGCATCAGACCGGGCAAAGCGACAAGCGATTATCTGCGCAAAAAGAACAATAGACTTACCTTGGTAGGCGCGTTGTTCCTCGCCGTAATTTCGCTTATACCTACGCTAATTCTTCAACAGATCAGCGGATTCAAAAATCTCGGACTCGGCAATGCGTTCTCCGCAACCGGACTGATGATCGTCGTTTCCGTCGCTCTCGAGTTCCAAAAGCAGCTCGAAAGCCAGATCCTCGTCAAAAACAACAAAGGATTCCTCAAATAATGAATATTATTTTGTTAGGCGCACCGGGCGCGGGCAAAGGCTCGCAAGCGGTTAAGTTAAAGGAGTATTACGGTATCCCCCACATTTCAACGGGGGATGCCTTCCGCTCCAATATCGCAAGGGGCACGGAGATCGGTATGTATGCCAAGAGCTTTATGGATAAAGGTCAGCTCGTACCGGACGACGTGGTTGTCAAGATCGTTGCCGAAAGGCTTTCTGCCGACGACTGCAAAAACGGATTTCTGCTTGACGGATTTCCGCGCAGCATCCCTCAGGCGGAAGCCCTCGAAAAGCTTACCGAAATCGATTACGTTATCAATTTCGTCATCGACTTCGAAAGAGTTGTAGAGAGGCTTGGCGGCAGACGTACTTGCGTTTGCGGAGAAACGTATCATGTTTCCACTCATCCGGGTGAAAATTGCGATCGTTGCGGAAAACCTTTGTTTGTAAGGGACGACGATAAAGAAGATATTATTCGTAACAGGCTCGCCGTTTACGAGCAAAACACCGCTCCTCTCGTGGAGTTCTACAAGGAGCGCGGATTGCTTGTGAATATCGACGCAGACAAAACAATCGATGAAACCTTCAAGGATATAATCGAATTACTCAAGAAATAATATGGTAACTATCAAAAGCGAAAAAGAAATAGGTTATATGCGTGAAGCAGGCAAGATTCTGCGCGACGTATTGGACCTTGTCGCGGAGAACGCCAAACCGGGTGTAACCACCAGACGGCTCGACGCCATCGCTTATGACTATATTAAAAAACACAATGCGGTTCCGTCTTTCCTCGGGTACGGCGGATTCCCGGCGACGCTTTGCACGTCGATAGACGAAGAAGTCGTCCACGGGTTCCCGAGCAACAGAGTGCTTGAGGAGGGCATGCTCCTCAAAATAGACGGAGGAGTCGGACTTCACGGCTTCCACACGGACGCGGCGCGCACCGTAATTATCGGAGATACAACGCCGGAGAAACGCAAACTTGCCGAAGTATGCAAGGAATGTTTCTTCAAAGGCGTCGCCATATTACGCGACGGCGTAAGACTCGGCGATCTCGGCGCTGAAATCAGCAAGCACGCAGAGGCAAACGGGTTCTCGGTCATACGCGAACTTGTAGGTCACGGGATAGGCACGACGGTGCACGAAGATCCGAGCGTACCAAATTACGGCGTACCGGGTAGAGGAATGAGGCTTTGTTCGGGGATGACTATTGCGATAGAACCGATGATCAACATCGGAACGCGCAGGGTAATCCAATACGAAGGCGACGACTGGACGTTTGCTACAGCGGACGGCAAAGCGTCGGCGCACTACGAAAACACCGTGGTTATTCGTCCGGACGGCGTCGAGATACTCACTCTGTGAGGTTGATATGAAGCAAATCGAACTCGGTTCGGTGGTGTATTCCGTGGCGGGACACGACGCCGGCAGATTTTACGTGGTAGTCGAGATTGTCGACGACAAGTACGTCAAAATAGCCGACGGCAAACTCCGCAAGGCGAACGCGCCGAAACTCAAAAAAATCAAACATCTCGCGGTACAAGCGGAAGTAGCCGAAGAAATCGGCAGGAAGCTTGGCGAGAACCAAAACGTCGTCGACGCGGAAGTAAGACGGGCGTTGCACGCTTACAACGGATCGATATAAAAACAAGGAGAACTTTATGTCCAAGGACGATACAATCGAAGTAGAAGGCACCGTGGTGGAAGTATTACCCGGCACGAACTTCAAAGTCAAGCTGAGCAACGGTCACGTAATAACCGCGTATCTTGCCGGCAAGATGAGAGTAAACAACATCAAAGTTTACGTCGGCGATAACGTAAAGATCGCCATGAGCCCATACGACTTGAATAAAGGACGTATTGTATACCGCAGCAAAAACTAAATTCATCATTAAGGAGAATAAAAATGAAAGTCAGACCCTCTGTTAAACCTATGTGCGACAAGTGCAAGATCATCAAAAGACACGGCAAGGTTATGGTAATATGCTCCAAAAACCCCAGCCACAAGCAAACTCAAGGCTAAGAAACGAATTTGCAAAGAATATTTTCAAAAATCGACAACTTTTATGCGTAAATTGTTTGCGTATAAAAGTTGTCTTGTGCTAAAATATTAAAGTTCGTGGGTAACACCCGCGTATTGTCATGTATGAAGAAAATGTCGCAGGGGCGGCTGAACCGTGAAGCATTCTTAAGCGGTTTACCCGGCGATTCGGATATATAGAAAAACACTTAATTAACTTGGAGGTTACTAAATGGCTCGTATATCAGGTGTAGATTTACCCCGTGAAAAAAGAGTTGAGATAGGTCTTACCTACATCTACGGCATTGGTCTTACCACGTCCAAAAAGTTGCTTGCCGATACCGGCATCAACCCGGACACTCGCGTGAAAGACCTTACCGAAGATCAGATCGTTAAAATCCGTGATTACATAGAAAACAATCTTACGGTAGAAGGCGATTTAAGAAGAAGCGTAGCTTTCGATATCAAACGTCTCAAAGATATCGGTTGCTATCGTGGCATAAGACATCGTAAAGGACTGCCTGTCCGTGGACAGAGAACCAAACAAAACGCACGTACCCGCAAGGGCAAGAAGCGTACAGTTGGTCGCGTAAAGAAGTAGTAGGAGGATATACAAATGGCAGTCAGGAAAAGTCAAATCAGAAGAAGAAAGGACTTAAAGAACATCGAGAAAGGACAAGTGCATATCCACGCCTCTTTCAATAATACCATCGTTACTTTTACAGACATGTCCGGTAATACCATCAGCTGGTCGTCCGCAGGCAAAATAGGGCTTAAGGGTAGCCGTAAGTCCACGCCGTATGCGGCTCAGCTCGTAGCGGAAGACGCTGCAAAGACCGCCAAAGAGCACGGTATTCGCAAAGTCGAAGTCTACGTCAAGGGACCGGGACAAGGCAGAGAATCTGCCATACGCGCGATGCAGGTTGCCGACATCGAGGTCACCAAGATACAAGACGTATCCCCGATACCTCACAACGGATGCCGTCCGCCTAAACGCAGAAGACTGTAATTCAGGAGGATTGTAAAATGGCTAAATATACTGGACCCGTATGTAAACTTTGCAGACGTGAAGGTTGCAAATTATATTTGAAGGGCGATCGTTGCATGAGCGTTAACTGCGCTTTGGACAAACGCCCCGTAGCCCCCGGACAACACGGCGCGGCTCGCAAAAAAGTTACTCCTTATAGCGTACAGCTCCGTGAAAAGCAAAAAGCCAAGAGAGCGTACGGACTTTTGGAGAAGCAATTCCATATGTACTATGAGATGGCAGAAAAAATGCGCGGCGTAACCGGCGAAAACATGCTCATCCTTATAGAAAGAAGACTTGACAACGTAGTATATCGTATGTCTATCGGTTCTTCGAGAGCGCAAGCAAGACAGCTTGTAAACCACGGTCACATCACCGTCAACGGACACGTTGTAGACATTCCGTCTTACCTCGTAAAAGCAGGCGACGTAATCGCAGTCAAAGAAAACAAAAAAGAGAAACCGTTCTTTGTCGAACTCAAAAACAGCAAGGTCGCCAACCTTCCCAAGTGGCTCGTATTCGATACCGAGACTCTCAGCGGCAAGGTAGAGGCACTTCCCACTCGTGAAGACGTCGATTTGTCCATAGCGGAACACATGATCGTCGAGTTGTACTCGAAATAACCCCGATTAGGAGGCACACAGAATGTTGGAAATGTATAAACCAAGAATCACCGTCGAAGAGAACGCAAACGGAGCGGAAGCAACGTTTACCGTTGAACCTCTCGAAAGAGGGTATGGTATCACCATCGGTAACTGCCTCCGTCGCGTACTTTGCACGGCACTACCGGGCGCGGCAATTCGCGGTATAAAGATTGCCGGCGTCAAGCATGAGTTCAGCACCATTCCGGGCGTAAGGGAAGATGTTGCGGACATCATACTTAATCTCAAAGAGGTAGCCGTCAAGGTACTTGATCCCGATCACTTTGACGATACCGTCGTGACTCTCGTACGCAATACGGCAGGCGTCGTATGCGCGGGAGATATAGATTTCCCCACTGGAATCGAAGTCATGAATCCGGACGCATATATCTGCTCTGTCGAAGAGGGCGCTACCCTCAATATGGAGCTTACGGTAGGCGTAGGCAGAGGTTACGTATCCGCAAAGGACAACAAGAACCCCAAAGCACCTATCGGATATATTCCGATTGACTCGTTGTATTCTCCCGTTGTAGCGGTCAGCTACGAAGTGGAGAACACTCGTGTAGAGCAATCTATCGACTACGACAAACTCAGAATCAAAGTCAAGACCAACGCGGCGTCCTCTCCGAGGGAAGTTATCTCTCTTGCCGCCAAAGTCATGGGCGATCACTTAAAGCTTTTCATCAATCTCATCGACGATATGGAAACCAAGGAAGTCCTTGTGAGCCGTGACGACGACAAGCAATCCAAAGTGCTTTACATGAGCATAGAGGAGCTCGATCTCTCCGTGAGACCGCTCAACTGCTTGAAGCGCGCCGGCATATTCACCGTCGAAGACCTCGTTAAGAAGAGTGAAGAGGACATGCTCAAGGTACGCAACCTTGGCAGAAAGTCTTTGGACGAGGTTATCCGTAAGCTTGAAGGCATGGGACTGTCCCTTGCCAACAAGGAAGACTAAAGGAGTAATACAATGGCAAATAATAGGAAATTAGGCAAACCCACCGACCAAAGATTGCAACTCGTACACAGCCAAGCGTCCGAACTTCTTTGGCACGGCAAAATTGAAACTACAGTAGACAGAGCCAAAGAGGTTCGTAAGATAGCGGAAAAGATGATCACCCTCGCAATCAACACTCATGAGGACACCGTCACCGTTACCAAGAAAAAACTCAACCAAAAGGATGAGAGAATAGACGTTACCTACGTAAACGACGGCGCTCGCAAACTTGCCGCACGTCGCAAAATGATGGCTAACTTAGAAGATCTCCAAGAGGTTCAAGGCGACAAAGAGAAGAAGGCAGACTTCAAAAAACGTACTGCCGACGTCAAACATCCTCTTGTAGAAAAACTTTTCCGTGAGCTTGCGCCCAAGTATGCCAAGCGCGCGGAAGACAAGGGACAAAAAGGTGGCTACACTCGCATTATCAAGCTCGGCGCTCGCCGTGGTGACGATGCAGAGATGTGCATTTTGGAACTTGTCGACTAAAAACGCCTAACCCATATTTTGAGCCGTTGAAGAACGTTTTGTTCTTTGGCGGCTCTTTTTTTATGCGTTTCCGTAAATACGCCGTAATGCCTCGTATACTTGTGTTTTTATACGGCGTGTGGTAAAATAACGGTATGGAATTATTATTGGACATAGGCAACACGAATATAAAAATCGGCGTTTTGCAAGACGGCGAAATTAAGTATACTTGGCGTATCGCGTCCGACCACAACAAGACGGCGGACGAATTCGGCATGATATTTTTGGATCTTTTATCGTCCAACGGCTACACGTTTTCGGACGTTGACGGCATAATCATCAGTTCGGTTGCGCCGGGACTCAACTACACGATAGAGCATATGTGCAGATATTATTCTCGCGTAACGCCGATTATGGTGAGTAGCGATATCAAGCTTGGCATCGGCATCAAGTATGCCGTTCCCGAGGAACTCGGCGCGGATCGCATCGTAAACGCGGTTGCCGGGTATCGCTATTACGGCGGACCGTGCATCACCGTCGATTTCGGTTCGGCTACTACCTTCGGCGTAGTCGACGCGGACGGCAACTTTATAGGCGGAGCCATTGCGCCCGGAATCAAATCGAGTGCGGAGGCTCTTACACGGACTGCCGCCAAACTTCCGAGAATCGAGCTTAAACGCCCGTCAACCGTTGTCGGTAAGACGACTGTCCAGAATATGCAATCGGGCATAATTTACGGCTTTACGGGGCTTGTAGAGGGCGTCGTAGCCAAAATGAAAGAGGAATGCGGCTTCACCGAGGCAAAAGTAATAGCCACGGGCGGCATGAGCGAGCTTGTAAAATCCGGCGGTGCAAAATGTATAGACGTCGTGGACCGCGCGCTCTCACTCAAAGGGTTGAAGATCCTCTATGAGCTAAACGCGACAAAATAGCCGCGCAATAATTAAATACGCGATACGCGTATTTAATTACTTGACGACGGAATAATAGTTATATGCAGAAATTCCCTTATCAACTCCAATCCGCATACAAACCGAGCGGAGACCAACAGCAGGCTATCGACAAGTTGGTTGCCGGTGTGGAAGCGGGGCAAAGGACGCAAGTTCTTTTGGGCGTTACCGGCAGCGGTAAGACGTTTACCATGGCGAACGTTATCGCGCGTACAGGCAAGCCCGCGCTTGTCATGGCACACAACAAGACCCTTGCCGCACAGCTTTGCAATGAGTTCAGGGAGCTTTTTCCGCACAACAGAGTGGAATATTTTGTCTCTTATTATGATTATTACCAACCGGAAGCTTACATTCCGCGTAGCGACACTTACATAGAAAAGGAGATCGAAACCAACGACGAGATCGATAAACTTCGGCACTCGGCGACCGCTTCGCTCGGGGAACGGAATGACGTAATAGTCGTAGCTTCGGTATCCTGTATATATGGTTTGGGTGCCCCCGAAGAGTATTTCCGCAACATGGTATCCTTGCGCAAGGGTGCCGAAATCGACCGCGACAAGGTTATAGACAAACTTGTGTCGGTGCAGTACAAACGCAGTGACATCGACTTTGTGCGTTCGACTTTCAGGGTACGCGGAGATACCCTCGAAATATTCCCGTCCAACGCGTCGGAAGTTGCGCTCAGAGTGGAGTTTTTCGGTGACGAGATCGACCGCATGGTGGAGTTTGACGTGACAAGCGGCAAGGTACTTAACACGGTTGAGCACGCGGCGATTTTTCCGGCGACGCACTATGTCATC
This sequence comes from Ruminococcus bicirculans (ex Wegman et al. 2014), assembly GCA_963642145.1. Taxonomy (GTDB): domain Bacteria; phylum Bacillota; class Clostridia; order Christensenellales; family DTU072; genus Stercoripulliclostridium_A. The sequence continues at coordinate 35,367 of CAVIFU010000005.1, read as the reverse complement.
GGCGGTGACGAGCGCATCGAAGGCATTTTGGACACGATTTTGTCCGATGCGGAAGTGCAAGCCAAGGCGTTTGAGGATGAATTCAAGCTCATAGAGGCTCAGCGCATACGCGAGCGCGTCAACTACGATGTGGAAATGATACGTGAGATGGGATATTGCAGCGGAATAGAGAACTATTCCCGATACTTTGACGGCAGAAAGCCAGGCGAACCGCCGTTCACGCTCATGGATTATTTCCAAGATGACTTTTTGCTGTTTATCGACGAAAGCCACATCACCATACCGCAGATACGCGGCATGTTCAACGGCGATAGGATGCGCAAGAAAAATCTTGTCGATTACGGATTCAGATTGCCGTCGGCGTACGACAACCGACCGCTGAATTTTGATGAATTCAACGGCAGATTCAAGCAACTCATATGCGTTTCGGCAACGCCCGGCGAGTACGAATTGGGGCTTGCGGAGACGGTCGCGGAGCAACTTATACGTCCTACGGGGCTCGTGGATCCGCCGATAACGGTCAAACCGACGAGCGGACAAATCGACGATCTGATTGGCGAGATAAATACGGCAATCGAGCAAAAAGGCAGAGTTCTTGTCACGACGCTTACTAAAAAAATGGCAGAAAGTCTGACGCTGTACTTGAAGGAACATCACATCAAAGTCGAGTACATGCACTCGGATATAGATACGTTGGAGCGTATCGAGATAATCAATCGTTTACGTCGCGGCGACATAGACGTGATTGTAGGCATCAACCTATTGCGCGAGGGCTTGGACATACCGGAAGTATTGCTTGTCGCGATACTTGACGCGGACAAAGAGGGTTTTTTGCGTTCGCGGACGTCGCTCATTCAAACGGTAGGGCGGGCGGCGCGCAACAAGGACGCAAGAGTGATAATGTACGCCGACTACATGACGGGCAGCATGGCGGAAGCGATAGACGAAACCGAACGCCGCAGGCGGATACAGCTTGACTACAACAAAGAGCACGGCATTACGCCGAGGACGATAGTCAAGCCCGTAACGAACACGATAGCCATAACGCAAAAGGCGGACGAAAATGCGCCCAAGAAGGGCAAAAAGGCAGACAAACGAGAAATTACCGCCGAAATCGAGCATTTGCGCGGACTTATGAAGCAAGCAACGGCGACTTATGATTTTGAAACGGCAATTTTGCTCAGGGACAGAATAGCGGAGCTCAAACGTTTGAGAGAGGAAAAATAGATGCGTAACGATATATTTGTAAAAGGCGCAAAAGAAAACAATCTAAAAAATATAGACGTCACCATACCGCGCGACAAGTTGGTAGTATTTACGGGACTCAGCGGATCGGGCAAGTCGTCGCTTGCATTCGACACGATTTTTGCCGAGGGGCAAAGGCGGTATATGGAAAGCCTATCGAGTTACGCAAGAATGTTTTTGGGGCAAATGGAAAAACCCGACGTGGAATATATAGAAGGACTGAGCCCGGCGATATCGATAGATCAAAAGACAACATCCAAAAATCCACGTTCCACGGTAGGCACCGTTACGGAGATATATGACTATTTAAGGCTCCTGTTTTCGCACATTGGGGTACCTCATTGCCCGATTTGTGGTAAAGAGATAAAAGCCGTGACCGTTGACCAAATCAACGAAAAAATCATGTCCGAGGCACTCGGATCCAAGGTTATAATCATAGCTCCCGTCGTTCGCGGACGCAAAGGCGAGTACGGCAAACAGCTCGATCAATATCGTAAGTCGGGATTCGCGCGCGTCAAAATCGACGGTATCTCCTATACTCTCGATGAAGAAATCAAGCTTGACAAAAACATCAAGCACGACATCGGCGTGGTGGTTGACAGGCTTGTCGTCAAAGAAAACATGAACCGCCGTTTGACGGACTCCGTGGAAACGGCTCTCAAACTTGCGGACGGGCTTGTCGTTGTCGAGACCGACGGAACGGAGGCGCTGTACTCTACCAAGTACGCTTGTCCCGATTGCGGCATATCCATGCCGGAGCTGACGCCGAGGATGTTCTCGTTCAACTCACCGTTCGGCGCGTGCCCGGATTGTTCGGGACTCGGATACAAGCAGGAAGTGGACGTCAACAAAGTCGTGCGCGATCCGAACTTAACGCTCAGAGAGGGCGCGGTGAAGGTGTCGAGCTGGAACCTCATGGATATGGGCAAAATGTTCGAGCGTCAAATCGCGGCGGTTGCCAAGAAGTACGGATTCAGTTTGGACGTACCGTACAAGGATTTACCGCAGAGCGTCAAGGACATCGTTTTGTACGGCACTAACGGTGATCCGGTGGACATGGCGTGGGAGTCGCGCAAGTTCAGCGCGTACTACAATTCGCCCTTTGAGGGCGTCGTCAACAACATCGCGAGGAGGTATAGGGAAACGCAGTCGGACGCCGTCAAGTCGGACTTGGAGCGGTTCATGACCTTACGCCCGTGCGAAACTTGTAACGGAAAAAGACTCCGCAAAGAGGTTCTCGGAGTAACGGTAGCCGGCAAGAATATCTCGGAAATCACGGACATGCCGGTCGCTAAGCTTATAGAATTTTTCGATGCCATCGAGCTTTCGCCGAGGGATGTCGCGGTGTCGCGACTGATCGTCAAAGAGATCAAAGCGCGGCTCAACTTCTTGAACAACGTTGGACTCGGATACCTTACATTGTCGCGTTCGGCAGGCACGCTGTCAGGCGGCGAATCCCAGCGCATCAGATTGGCTACGCAGATAGGCAGCGGACTGATGGGCGTACTATATATTTTGGACGAGCCGTCGATAGGACTGCACCAACGCGATAATCGCAAACTACTCGACGCGCTCAAACGCTTGCGTGATCTAGGCAATACGCTCATAGTGGTCGAGCACGATGAAGAGACGATTCGAGAAGCCGATCATATTGTCGACATCGGACCGTACGCGGGCGAAAAAGGTGGCAAATTGGTAGCCGAGGGTACCGTTTCCGACATTATGGCGTGTCCCGAGTCCATTACCGGCGACTACCTTGCCGGCAGGAGAACTATAGCCGTCCCGAGTACGCGAAGGGAGGGTACGGGCGAGTTTTTGCGCGTAAAAGGAGCCAAGCAAAACAACTTAAAGAATATCGACGTGGACTTCCCCGTAGGCAAATTCATATGCGTGACGGGCGTGTCGGGATCGGGCAAATCGTCCCTTGTCAACGGCATAGTTTACCCGTACTGCGCCAACAAACTCAATGGCGCGGAGCTGACTCTCGGACGTTTCGACTCCATCGAAGGCATAGAGAATTTTGACAAAGTCATCTGCATCGATCAAAGTCCGATAGGGCGCACACCGCGTAGCAATCCCGCGACCTACGTAGACGTATTTACGCCCATCCGCAATCTTTTTGCGGAGACTCCGGACGCCAAGGCGAGGGGCTATTCATCGGGGCGATTCTCGTTCAACGTTTCGGGAGGCAGGTGCGAAAATTGCAAAGGCGACGGCATTCTCAAAATCGAAATGCACTTTTTGCCGGACGTGTACGTGCCTTGCGAGGTATGCGGCGGACATCGCTACAACAAGGAAACTTTGGAAGTCAAATTCAAAGGCAAGTCCATTTATGACGTGTTGGAAATGACCGTCGATACGGCATGCGAATTTTTCCGCAACATCCCCAAAATTTACACCAAGCTCAAATGCCTTCAAGACGTCGGTCTCGGCTACATCAAATTGGGGCAACCGTCCACCACGCTTTCCGGCGGAGAGGCTCAGCGCGTCAAGCTTGCCACAGAACTCAGCAAGCGCAACACCGGCAAGACGTTGTACATTTTGGACGAGCCCACCACGGGACTGCACATGTACGACGTTGACAAACTTATCACGATACTCAACAGGCTTGCCGACGGCGGCAATACGATAATCGTCATCGAGCACAATTTGGACATGATCAAGGTTGCCGACCACATCATCGACCTCGGACCGGACGGCGGCAACGGAGGCGGACAGGTGATAGCCGAGGGCACTCCCGAGGAAGTTGCCAAGAACGAGCGCAGCGCAACCGGAGCTTTCCTTGCGGAGATTTTCAACAAAAAATAGCGGTTAGAATACGTTGCCGAGGCTTATGCCGTACATATCGGCAAAGGCTTGACTTGTTTGTTGCAAACGGTTGAGGAGGGCTTGCGCGCTGTCGTAGTCCTCCGCGCCCACTGCGCCTACGAGTTCGCCGTAAGTTATGGTTATCTCTATCAGCTGCACGTGCGGCAAAAAAAGTTCCAAGTAACCGTGTTTCTTCATCCACCAATCTTGCGTGCGTTTGATGGCTTCCAAGTCGTATTCCTCATCCTCTTCAACTATAAAAGATTCCAAGCGCGAAGAGAACTCATCGAATGTTTTGCGAACGTAAATCTGTTCGGCAATGCCCAATCCCAATATGGCTAAGAGTATGGCAACGGCAAGTATAAACTTAGTTTTCAAGCTTGACTTCCTCACTTATATACGGTTTTCCTTTTTCTTGAAGAAAGATTCTGTCGCCGTCCTTGGTCATGAGGATGACGTTTTTTCTCTTGACGTCTTTTCTGCGTAAATAGGATAAAACAGCCTCCTCCGTAACTCCGGCAAGTTCCAAATTTTCACCCATAATTTTGCCTTCGATTGCAAGCGTTACCGGGATACCGTCGGGCGGCGCGACGTCCTCTCGAGCAAGCAAAGATACGTTGCCGTTGGTCTCGTATACGGCATACTTGATTTGTTCCACCGAGAAATATTCTTGACTCCTGATACTTTCCAAAACGTCGTTGACATTGACGTTGAGCCGAGCCAACGCCGTATAATCTATGCCGTCGCGATTGATGACTATCACCGGTTTACCGTTGATGAATTTGCGAAATTTAACGGACTTTGCGGTGGCGAGCGTGATAAAGTAATGTAGCACAAACATCACGAAAAGGGGTATCAAACCATACAGTAAGGGTATCGAAATATCCTGCATAGGCGTACAAGCAAGATCCGCAACCGCCAGCGTTATGACGAACTCGAACGGTTGCAATTCTCCGATCGTTCGCTTACCCATTAGGCGTAGTCCTATAACCAAACACACGTATATGATGATCGTGCGAAAGAATATTACCAGCATGATTTTAGTTTGCGCCTCCGTCCGCGCCTTATACCTAAAACATGCCGTAGAGATAGATATACATCGCCGTTGACGACGGTAAAGGATGATTTAATAGAATATGTGAAGAGTAGAGTTATTGTCTACACGGCTTGAATTTTCCGATACGGTTTATGTGGAGCCACGAACGGGGAAAATTATAAGAAGAGGGGTTTGGGGGACAAGAGCTGTCCCCCAATATATTATAATTTATCCTTTACCGCGTCACGAAGCGACGTGTATATTACCGCGCGACAGCGCGATTACGCGAGCTTAATTACCGTCAATCCCGCATTGGTGAGCGTTGCGGATAGGGTAGAGGTATTGTATATCGAAAAAGTGGTAGTGCCGGTAGTCGTCACGATAGAGCTCTTTGACCCGGCAAGCACGTTGTTCGCGTCATCTATCGTGAGCGTGACGTATTCGCCGGTTACCGCGGCGCCGTTTTGGTACAGGGTAAACGTCATGGGCGTGGAGCCGGTACCGAGAGTGCCGTTTACATCCATCGTGATCAGGTACGTACCGGAAGGTACGGTTATCGCGTCCGAACTTACGGACATTACGGTAGTGGGCGTCGAGCCCTGCAAAGTCAGCGGAACAATGGCGCTTGCCGCAACCGTGCCGCCGGTATTCCTTGCGTAAATGCCGTCATTGGTGCCTTGCGGACCTTGGGGACCGGTGGCTCCGGTTGCTCCGGTTGCGCCCTGCGGACCTATTGCGCCTTGGGGTCCTTGCGGTCCTTGGGGCCCTTGCGGTCCGACGGGGCCTGTTGCGCCGGTATCGCCTATGGGTCCTTGCGGTCCGATCGGACCGGGCATTCCGGGACGCCCTTGCGGACCCATCGGACCTTGGGGACCGCGCGGACCTTGGTAAGGTTGGCGATAGGGGTACGGCGGATCTCCGCATGGGTTGTTGCCATAATTGTTGCAATTAAAAAACATGGTTACCTCCTTGTATGATGTTTCACTACAAGGTATGCAACGCGCAGAAATTGTGTTTATCGTCAAAAATCAATCGCTACGAATTCGCATATTAAGCGGATTTAAGCGATTCGGAGTCTTTTTCTTTATCCTTAGGCAGAATCAAAACGCTCAGCGGTTTGTAGGCAAAGCAGGTAAGAACCAAGTTTATGCCCCAAATTATCAGTTGGAATGGTACGCGAGCGGTATAGTAAGCCCAAAAAGTTTTTTTGCCGCGGACGTAATAGAGCCACAGCCCGTACGTATTTATCATCGAGGTGCATACTACGAAAATAATCACATAGGCAAGGCAAATTTTGACGTAAGGATTGGCTTTCGGGATCATGAAAATCAATCCGGCGATCACTCCGATCAGCGTAGAAGAGGCGGTGATGAAGGGATTGAACGCGCCTTGCGGCATGATGAAATGTCCGAGAACGTCGCCGAGGCATCCCACGATTCCGCCGGAAACGGGACCCAACAAAATACCGGCGAGGGTAGAAACGAGGTAGGTAAACGTAATGGAATTGGAACCGAACGCGGCAACGAACACGGTAAACATGTTTGCGACTACCGATAACGCCACCGAAACGCCCAAGTAGGCAATGCGCTTAGCCGTAAAAAAGCTCTTCAACTTACTTTCGACCATTAAAAAAGTCCTCCTTTGCAGAGAAGGACAGCCATTGGAATAGGTTACTATTTGCAACGGACGCGACGTGTTACCGCAGAGGCAACTCTTTCGTCCGTAAATTACATCCCGATCTACGGCACTTGACGCAACACGTCTACTCTGCATTATCATTATAGCATTACGCTAAGAGGTATGCAACGGATTTTTGCGTTTTGGCGATTTTTCTTTGAGTATTTTTCCGATGTCGGCGCCATCTGTTATCCCGGTTAAATAAAGGCTCAGCGCATAGACGAGAAGTGTAATTAAGCCCGAAAGGCACAGGGCGAAAAACCCGTTTCCGCCGAGCGCGCCCGATGTCCACTTGGCGGAGAAGTAGCACGGAACGGCTGATAAAGCTATCTTAAACACGTTTTTCAGATACCCAAACCCGATTTTAGCGCGCTTATGCAGAAGTATGATATTTGCAATCGACGATATCGCGAGGCATACCGCTTCACCGAGTACGACCGAGTAAACTCCGAGACTTTTCGTAGTCAGCCAAATGATCGCGACCATGGGAATGGTGCCGAGTATGTAAGTCAAAAAGCTTTCCTTTTCCATGCCGATACCGTTGAGGGCGGATACGAGAATGCCGTTAATCGACATTGGCAGCATCAGCGCGGCGGAGCGCATGAGGTACAATCCGGACGCGGTATCGTCGTACAGGAAAGAAGTTATCTGTTCTCCGAGCGCGAGGTATGCGCTCACGAAGAGCACGGATACGGCGGAAGCGAACGTTATGCCGGAGGCGAGGTTTTTGTTCAAGCCCTCGTAATCTCCGCGAGCGTGATTCGCGCTCATTTCCGGCACGAGTACGACGGCAAGCGAGCCGATGACGGCGTTCGGCGCAAACAATAGAGGGTTAGCCATGCCCGATATTCTGCCGATCGCGGCTGTGGCTTCCGACACATTGACGCCGTTTTCGATGAGTTTTGCGGGTAGTATCAGCGCAACGGCGGTTCCTGCCAAGGCGGAGAACACTCTCGTTGCGGTAATCGGCGCGGAATGGCAGAGCATTTCGGCAGAGCCGTGACTTACGCGAAGTCTGCCGCCTTTGACGATGAAGAGGATGATTAGGACCACGGCAACGACCGCGTCGCTCAGCGTGAAGGCAAACGCCAACCCTACTTCCCCGGTTGCCGAGGTAAACGCGCCGTACACGAAGAGGAGGGTGAAGAGTATTCTGAGAACTTCTTCGATGAGTTCGGTCAATCCGAATTCCGCGAAGAGGCGGTTTCCCCAAAACCAACCGCGCAAAACGATGTAGAGCGTGGTGGTAACGAGTGCCGGGAGCATGATTTTTATGAGGGGTACGGCGCGCGTGTCGGCGACGGCGTATTCGAGCAAGGGCGAAAAGGCGTAGACCGCCGCCACGCACAAAACGGAGGCGGTAAGTCCTATTTTGAGGGCGTCCGTAACCACGCCGGAACCGCGTTCGGAGTCATTTAAGGCGCGCATTTCGGATATTTTGCGAGAAACCACCGTATTCAGACCGCCGGCGGTGAAGGCGATCAAGAGTCCGAATACGGACAGCGCCGTTTGATACAATCCGAGGAGTTCGGCGCCGATTTTGCGAGAAAGGTAGATTTTGAATGCGAACGAAACGGAACGCGTTATTACGGATATCAGCGTCACCACGGCGACGGATTTAAGGACTCCCCGATTTTTGCTCATGGCATATTATATGAGCTCACGCGCCCTGCAATAACCGAACACGTGCCGAACACCGGCGAAACGCGCAAATTTCATATATAATATTTATTTAATATTTTACGCGCATATAGTTGAATTTATTTTTCCGATGTGGTAGTATTTTAGTGCTTGCCGAGTAATGTCGGCTTGTGACTATATTTATTATAGGTGGTAGTAATGAAACACTCTCGAAGAATTCTCATTTTTTTACTTACGACTCTGCTACTTATCGCAACCGTAATGTCCGTAGTTGCTTGCACGCCTCCGGACGATGGCAGTGACGACAGCAACAAAACCGATACAACGGACGTCGTAACGGAAAGCTTGGCAATAGCTAACGGCAAGTTCGCCAATACGAGCGGAACCGCTTATGTCAAGACCGCCACGGGTTGGACGTTGACGGCAGGCGTGTGGTCTAAGGGCGCAACCGGTTTGGTTACCGGCGTTGTAGATCTTTCGGATGAAGCCTTCAATAGTAACAAAGGCAACATCAATTCCGATCTCGCAGCCCCCGGCGTTGCGACCAACACTCCCAAGGGCGATAACGGCGCCTACACGGATAACAACGCTCTCGTCGTATCGATGTCCGGTAGCGAAAGCAAAGGTTCGATATACTATTATTCCACCAAGTCCACCATCAAAAAAGGCGAATACTATAAGCTTACGGTAGACGTTTGGACGGATCTCATTTTTGATGATGCCGATGCCGATAACTCCAAACGCGGAGCTTCCATAGTCGTTTCCGAGGGTTCTTCCGCGAGTAGCGCGATTATAGCGGAAATGCTTTCCATCAACACGGATGGCAACTGGAAGACTTATACCTTGTACATCGAGGGCAGCAAACTCCAAGCCAAGGACTTTTACGTTCAACTTTGGCTCGGATACGGTCCGACTAAGTACAGATACATGAGCACGAGCAGTTCCGACGACGTCGCAAGCCCCTACATCACCAAGGGCACCGCGATGTTCGATAACGTCATGCTCACCAAGATAGATTCCGAAGAGTACGATAGAGCCTTAGTCGCTCAATACAACAGCGTTACCGGTAGCGCCGTAACCGAGCGCACCGCCGCAACCCAAAGCGTACTCAGCGTTACCAAGGATTATACCGCGGTAGTCAGCTTGGTTTATCCCAACCGTAACTTCGTATTCGGCTCGGGACTCAGCACCGGTTCGGTGTCTAAGTACTTAGAAAGCGCCAAACAGAGCGGCGGCACGGGCTACACCCTTACCGTAGGCAAAGAGGATCTCGAAGACAGCTCGGACTTCCCGAGTTACACTTCCGAAAGCGATCCCGTAGGCATATTCGATTTAACCAAATTGTATTACACCAAAGCTGCAACCGAAGAGGGCGACTCGGATGACAATTATGCGGATTCCTTCAAACGTTTGTCCTCCACATTCTCGGCGCCCGATCACGGTTCTCTCGGCGTAACTTACAATGCCGAAACAAAGTCTTACGCATTCAGTCGCGGTGACAACCCGAGCGACGCCAACGCGCTTTTGATTTATCATAAGGATAACGCCATAAGCGGCGCGGGATATATTTCCAACAGCAGTTTGCTCATCGAAAAGAACAAGTACTACGCCGTATCCGTGTGGGTATACGTTTGGATTCCTGAGCTTGACAAAGATACGTTTGTCGGCACCGAGCCTACCGATACGGAGGCTGCCGATTACGAAACCAAAAAAGCCGCCTATGACGAAAAATTAGCCGAGTACAACAAGTACAGTGCCTACGAAAATGCTTACGCGACTCTCCGTTTGAGCGGAGCTACCACCGACGAAAAATTGGAAGTCAAATCCAACGGTAGCCTCGGCGAGTGGCAAAAAATAACACTCAAAGTCAAGGGCAACGCGCTTGCCGATAGGAGCGTTAAGCTCGAAATGTGGTACGGCGAAGGCGAATGGGGTTCCGATACCCTCTACCCGGGCGGATGCTTCTTCGACAATATCTCCGTTGAAGAGTTCGAAAAGGCAGACGCTATCAATGCAGCGTACGAAGGCGACATTAAATCCTGGAAAGACGTTACAGAAGATTCTTATAATGGATTCGGTCTAAACGGCGCGATGAATGGTTTTACGGCACTCACCACCGACGCTGCGAGCGGTTGGACTTATTCCCTCGTAGACAGCAAGACCTACGTCGATATGACGGCGTCCGACAGCAACCTCTATGCCGGCATCGTCAGCGGCAAGACGAATTGGGACGATGTTTCCGCCATCCCCGCACTTAACGGCATTACCAAACCCGGCGATTACAGCGTAGACGGCACCGTATTCGATTACGTCATGCTCAACCACGCTCAATACACGGCTTCGAAGCTCACCTTTAAGCCGGTGGACGGCGCGAGCATTCTTACTACCAAAATCAACCGTTTCTACAGACTTTCCATGTGGGTAAATACCCAAAACCTCAAGAGCGGTTCCACCTTCAAAATAAGCGTATACGATAAGGATACGGATTCTCTTATCAATTCTTCCGCAACGCAAAGTTCCCTTGCGTTTACGGATTGGACGGAAGTATCGTTCTTGTTCAGAGCGGACGGCAAAGAAGCGGATTCGATGTATATAGTAGTTGAGTTCGGCTCGGGCGATATTTACACCCCCGCAAGCCATGCCAAGGGCGCGTTGTTCATCACCGCCATGACTTGGAGCGAGATAAGCTACACCGAGTACAAGAACGCTTCCGGCGATTACCTCAAGAGTATCAACCTTGCAAGCAGCAATTCTTCCGACAGCAGCATTACCAATAGCGATTTTGCCAACGTCAGCGACGATAACTTCGACCTCGACGATGACGACGACGCGGTATTCGATAAGGATAGCGGCGAAATGACCGGCATTGCCAAGCCCACCGGCTGGACCGTTTCTTCCGTTGCTTACGCTTTGGACGCGCCCACCGTCACCGCCACGACTTCAAGCGGCATCCTCACTTGGGAGCACACGATAAAGGAAGTTACCCATTACTATATATATTCGGATAAAGTAAAGCTCAGTGACGATTCCGACAAAACCGGCGACAAGAAACTTGTCAAGATTATCGACGCAACCGATACAAATTATTTTACGACTACAACCACGGGTGAAGGAGAGTCGGCTGTAACCACCACAAAGTTCACCTATAAACCCGCTACGACAAACAACTATTACGTTCGCGCGGTTGTCAAAGACGATAAGACCGTAAAATACGTATCCGCGTTGTCTACGAGCAAAAAGGTGTCTACGCTTGCCGATGGCAATGAAAGTTCGGAAAAGTACATCCCGAAAGATCTCGTAGACGTAGCGCTTGAGAGCGTCAAGAGCGGCATAATCGACGTGAATAACTACGCGGGTTTTCAAGACGAAGACAAAAAAGGTTTCTATCCGACAGAGGAAGGCAAACTTACCTATCAATCGCCCGTTTCCAACGTGCTGATGATTACATCCGCGTATCCTACCTACATCGGTTACACCAACACGAGTTCCGCAAGCCTTTCCGCAAACTCCTATTATAGGTTGAGCGTATGGGTCAAGACCGTGGACCACGCCAAGGCAAGCGTTACCCTCAAAAACTCCTCCAAGATTTTGAGCGTTACGACGTCCGACGAGAAAAACGGCGACTACGTCGGCTACACGAATATCGATACTAACGGAAACTGGGTAAGGTACGACATCTACATTACCACCAACATGTCTTCCGCGAGCTTGACGCTTGAGCTCTTCCTCGGCAACAAGTACGCGAACAACATAACTTCTATCGGCGAAGGCGCTGACGCGACTAAGGTTTCAAGCGGACTCAGCTCGGGTACGGTATACTTTGACGACGTCATGCTCACCAAGCTCGATGACGTAGATGAATACAACGCTTTTGCTAACGCCGCTACAAAAGAAGACGGATCCGCGATTCTTGTCGAAAACAAGGACGTAACCGGATCTTTCTACAGCAACACTTACTACTATACGACCGTTGACTACCATATCGATTCCTTCGATAGCTTCACCAAGAACACCAAGGACGATAACGCGGCAGAATGGTTACTCGGCAACGAGGCAGGCGCCTACACCCACGGCACCCAAACCGCCGTATACAATGCGGACGGCGATACTGCCGATAACGATCACCCGAACCACGTCTACGGCGTATACAACAGGACGGGCGACTTCACCAAGCTCTTAGATCATATGACCGATAAGAGCTACACGAGCACGTCGGGATACGCTCTTGCGGATAAATATACGAGTGATCAACTCAAAAACTTCCTCACGAGCGGAGAAGAGGGCAACAACAATTACCTCATGATGGCAAACATCACCGTGCCGTCCGCGCAATACTACAAGTCCTCGAGCATGACGATGTCTTCGGGTTCCTACTATAAGGTTACCTTCAAGGCAAAGGTGCTCTCACCCGTAGAAGGCAAGCAAGCGGAGTTCAGGTTCATATACAACAGCTCCTCCAATCAATGGGAAAGCATCTATCTGAGCGCTTCCGAAGATATGGTTGAGTACACTTTCTACTATGCGAACGAGACCACCTCTTCCGTAACGGCATACCTCGGCTTCTACCTCGGCTCCTATGACGCCAAGGGCGACGCCACCAAGGTACAAAACTACATGTCCGGCATACTCATCGTTGACGACGTATCCGTAGTCAAGATGGCAGACAAAGAGGCTTACACCGCCGATAAGACGGAAACCGAAGCCAACGAGGAACTCAAAGGCAAGTACGCGTCCTACACGAGCGTTACCGAGAAAGAAACTCCCGTAGACGACGATACGGACGATGACGATGATGACGACGACAGCAAGAACAACATCAACGCGCAAGTATGGCTCATCCTCTCTTCCGTTGTAATAGGCGTCATACTTATAGCCGTTATCGTAGTTCTCGTATACCGCAAGCTCAAAGGCAAGGTTGACAAGAAGCTCCGCAAGGTCAAAGTGGAATCCAAGATGCCCGCCGACCTCGAAGCTCAAAAGGCAACAACCAAGACCAAAGGCAAAGATCGTAAGAAAGATATTACCACATCCGATTACGACGACTAATTAGGTAGTACAAAATAAATAGGGCTGCATCGCAGCCCTATTATTTTACCATAGTGCGCTCTTGAATTTACAAAGCGTTTATAGCACGCATAGCACGAATTACGTGTTCCTCGGACTCGGTCATTTACGTTTCAGTAAAATCCCGTCGTCCTCGTCACCTGTTATCCGCGCTATACGTACTCTAAGCGCTTCGGCTTCGATTTGCTTTACCCTTTAACATACTTATGGGACATAGCTCACTATAAGCAGTTCGGCTCTGTAAGACTTTACGGAGTCGATTTACTTTTGCCCAATTAGCATAAATTTTTATTTTACTGCTTGTCCATACGGCTTAAATTTTTCGATATGGTTGATGTGAAGCCACGAACGGGGAAAATTATGAGAAGGGGGCTTGGGGAACAAGAGCTGTCCCCCAATATATTATAATTTATCCTTTACCGTTGCGTAGGACGTGTATATCACCGTCGCCGCAGGCGATGTATAATACCGGCGCGCATATTTCTGCGTATTACAAAATCACGCTTGCAGTCAGTGCCGTAAACGCCACATACGCGGCGGTAGGCGGTATTGCAAGGATGTACGTAAAACGTGTGTTTCGTATGTAAAACGCGTCGAGCGCGATGAATGCGGCTACTTGCGTGAGGTTTATGCCTATCGCGAGGTATTCGAGGTGTAGATGCGATAGGGCGTAGCACCACATTACGTCAAGAAGTCCTATCACGACAGCGAGAGGTAACGCGCGCCTTAGGCACTTAACGGCTATTGTCGGAGTCAGCAATGCTATCATGAGTGCGCGGAGTATGGGAATCGCGTATTCGAACACGATTTTAGGCGGTACGTATGGGCATGCGACCACGTGGGAGAGCCACCATTCGCTTTCGGTATCCAATGCGATTTGCGCAAGGTAAGCCGTTACGAACACAATGCTTGCGGAAGCCGTAAACGCTATAAATCGGACGTAAGTTTTCATTTATACAGTGTATTGCGCAAGGCTCCGATATATGTATCCGTCATAGTTTGCCGTTACGTCACACAAAGCACAACTTATTGGAATTGACTATGACGCACGATAGTGTTATAATGGTTACATGAAGAAAATTACAGCGGTAATCTTAATATTTATATTCACGCTTGCCGTATTTGTCGGTTGCAAGGACAAAAACAACACCGATAACGAGGTTAAATTTTCGGTATCCGATGTTTTCCGCGACTTTTCTTCTACCGGTGAGTATACCGCGGCGCAAGCCACTCTCAAACTTGACAAAGGCGTAACCGTAGCCAATTATGACGGCGAGAACGATGTTTTCGTCACCAAATTCAGTTATACGGACGAAGAGGGCGCGACATTTACGCGGTACGGTTTCTGTTCCGCTACCGAAAACTACGTCAAACCGAGCTACTACCGCGTTTTGGAGATTAAGGGCGACTACGCCATAGTTTTGGGCATAATGCAAAACAGCGGCGAAGAGGTAACTTACCTCGGCGTCGTGGCGTTCCGAGGAGCGAACAAGGGCGAGTACGAGTTCATTTCGGCAGGGTACGCGCCGCTCATAGAGCAAATGGCATTTTTGGACGAGCGGTACTTAGTCGTACTCGGGGACAAAGACATTTCTTCATTGACGACGGCAGGATACACCTACGCCACGATATACGATTACGCCACGACCGGCACGCTTTTGGAAGTCGCGCGCGTCAGCGATATAGATAACTTTACCTCGTTTACGCTAAACGACGGATGGCTTGCCGCCACAAGCAGATCGGGCGCGAGCTTCTATAAACTTACCGATATAGGCGCGGACGGATATCTTGCAAAGAGTCATACCGTCAAACTCCTAACGGACGAAAGCTTCTCCGAAAACTACATGAGCACCCAAACTTATTACATGGGCAACGAATGGTTTTTGGTCAGCACGACATATTCTTCCGATACCGAGTACGACGGCTACGAGATACCTCTCATGCAGGATACGACCACATACTACACGCTCATCAAGAGCGTTCGCATATCGATGCAATCCGGCAAGACGTTCGACGCCGAACGCGTGTCGCTCGTTGCCAACAAATACACGGATTCCGACGTACGTACCCTTGTAAACGCCATCAATGCGGAGAGCGAGACGGATACCGCCAACTGGGTACAGCCGTACATGCTCCCGGCAGTGCCTACAAGCGCCATTGTCAAGGACGGCTACTCGATAGTCTACTTCTACTATTACTACTATAACGCGACCAACGTGCGCAGCTGGGGAACGTCCTTCCAAATCTATGATTCAAACGGCAACGCCACTCTTGCAAACAACCTGACTCTTCCCGTCGTGTACGTTGACGGCAAGGGGCTACAAAACATAGATCCCAACTTCCAATTGCCATTGCGCGACGTCGGTTACCATACTTATACGGACGGCACGCGCGTAACGCTTGTTCCCCTTGCAAGCGATAGAGGATACGAGAACGCATTTTTGCATAGCGACGTCATCATCTCGTACGAGGAGAAAAAAGGCACCGACCGCATGCTTGTGTATATGGGCGCGACCGGTACGGACGGCAGAAGCATACTGAACTTCGAATATGACGCCGTTTCGCCGTTTTTCGGCAATTACGCCACGGCTTCCAAAATAGCAGAGTGGAATTCGGATCAATCGCGCATTACCAAGCAGGCGTTCTATCGCATAGGCAAAGACGGCAGCGTAACGTCAATACCCGATTGCTACGTCATGTGCAACGGCGTATACGTCACGCGTAATTCCGACAACAAATACGGACTTAAAGCCAATAGCGGAACCGAACTCATACCCACGGTATGCGAGAGCGTTTCGTGTACGGATTATATGCTTACATCGGATGGCAAGGTATTCAGAACGTACGTTGCCACCGTAGAGGACGGCAGAGGAGTAATATATGAATTGCGTTAGCGGTTTTTCAACCGAAGTAGGTAACTCCGAGGAGCTTATCGATAGAGGCGCCAAAATAATCGGAGAAGGCGGACTCGTAGCATTTCCTACGGAAACGGTGTACGGACTCGGCGCCGATGCGTTTAATGCCGAGGCAGTCACAAACATTTTCATTGCCAAAGGCAGACCCCAAGACAATCCGCTCATAGTGCACGTTTCCTGTCCGCAGGAGGCGCGCAAAGTCGCGCGCAGCATACCGGAGGTTGCCTACAAGCTGTGGGAATGCTTTTCGCCGGGACCGCTTACAATCATCCTTCCCAAGGTTGACGAATTACCGCTAACTACAACGGCAGGACTCCAAACTGTAGGTATCAGGATACCAAACAACAGAATTGCGCTCGAACTGATACGCCGTTCGGGATGCCCGATAGCCGCGCCTTCCGCTAACTCCAGCGGCAGGATAAGCCCGACTACCGCCCAACACGTGTATGAGGACATGGCAGGCAAGATACCGATAATTTTGGACGGCGGCGCCACGGACGTAGGCATAGAGAGTACGGTTTTGGATCTCACCAAGCCCGTGCCCACGGTATTGCGCCCGGGAGCGATAACGGTAGAGATGCTTGCGCCCATACTCGGCAAAGTCGTCAATCACCAAGGCAAAGTCGTTATAGCGGAAGCGCCCGGGATGAAGTACAAGCACTACGCGCCCATTGTCAAATGCGTGTCGGCGCGGAGCCCGGAAACGGCTGAGGCGTGCGCAAAGAGCGTAGGGAGAGGCGTGGTTATCGCGCGCCCGTCGTTTCTTGCGCGCATAAGCGACGACGTGGACAAAATTTCGATAGGGGAAACGCCCGAAGAGTGTATGCGCCACGCGTTTTCGGCGATGAGGGACGCGGAGAAGATTTACGACGTCATCGTGCTGGAATATTTCGGTGAAGAAGAGGCGTTTTACGCCTTGCATAACCGCCTCAACAAGAGTACCGGCGGAGTCGTTCTCGACGATACGGCGGATTAAAGTTAGATTAAAAATTAAAAATTTTTGTATGCAAACCGGATTTTGTCCGGTTTTGCTATTGCTAAAATAAGAATTTGGTGGTATACTACTAATTACACTAATCGGGCGCGCTTACGCGCGTGTAAGGAGCTTATATGGTTGTCGGTATCGGATGTGATCACGGGGGAATAGTCCTTAAACCCGCCGTAATAGAAGCTTTGCAAGAACTCGGCATACAGTATGTAGATTACGGAACCGATTCCACGGACAGCGTGGACTATCCCGTCTATGCGGCAAAAGTAGCGGAAGCGGTTGTTGGCGGACGGGTGGACAAAGGCATTTTGATGTGCGGTACGGGCATCGGAATATCCATAGCCGCCAACAAGGTACACGGCATCAGATGCGCCGTCATTTCCAATGATTTTTGCGCGAAAATGTGCGCGGAACACAATAACGCCAATATAATTGCGCTCGGTGGCAGAGTCAGCACGCCGGAGGAAGCCAAAAGGTACGTCAAGATATATCTTACCACGCCTTTTGCGGGCGGCAGACACCAAAAGCGCATAGACATGATTACGGCAATGGAGAGCGACGATGGACGACGTTAAAACATTGATTCAAGAGATTACGGAAGCGGAAGCAGAGGCGGAGAGATTGTCCGCGGAGGCTTTGCAGGAAGCGCGCAGGATGAATTTGGAGGCGTCTAACGAAGCTTTGCGCCTCAAAGAGCAAGCGCGAGTCGCTTTCAAGGAAGAGAAAAAGAACATTATCGCCGAGGCAGAGGCGACGGGTGAGCGCGAGTACGAGCGCATAATATCCCTCGGGGAGAGCGCGGCGAACAAACTCCGCGAGCAAACCGACACTCGCAAGGCGGAAGAACTTATAGCGGAGGCTTTTATCAAGCGTTATGGCAGTCGTTAGCATGCGAAAGATGAGCCTTGTGGCTCATTCGGGCGATCGCGGTAAACTACTTAAAATTTTCGTCAAGTCCGGCGTCGTGGAGATTGCGCGCACCGACCTTACGGAAAACACTTCTTATGTAGAAGAACGCGCGCTCAAAGAGGAGCTCGAGGGTAAACTCGGCAAGCTCGGCTTTGCCGTGACGTTTTTCCGTGAAACCCAAAAGTTATACGAAAAGTACGGTTTTGACAAAGAAAAGAAGCTGAAACTTAATTTTAAGAAAGAAAATCGTTTGGTTCCGCTTGACGAGTATTACGAGTGCGTGGCGGATGAAGCGGAGATTTTCGCCACGATTTCGGAGATAGCGGACATCAATTCGCGGTTGACGGACATCAAAGCGGAGCGCACGCGTAACCTGTCGCTTGCCGAGCAACTCGAAACGTATAAGGATCTCGAAATACCTTTTTCTTACGCACGCGAAACAAAAAACACCGTCACCTATATCGGCGCCGTGTCCTCGGACAAAGTCGAACCGCTCAAAGAGTTGCTCGAAGGCAAGGCGGAATACAAGATTTACGAGGGATTCAAGGCAAATCCCGTGGTAATAGTCGCGCACAAATCGGACGCTTCGGACGTCCAATCCGCGCTTGCGGTATGCGATTTCGTCAGAGCTCCCTTCGAGTACGACGTCACGTGCAAAGATAAGCTCGAAGAGCTCAAAGACGCGCGCTCAGCCTTGGAAGAGGAGAGCAAAACGCTAGTCGGCAAAGGCATGGCTTACGCCGATTCTCTAAGTAAAATCAAGGTGCTGTACGATTACTACACTATGGAGATAGCTAAGTGCGTAGCCATGGAAAATTGTCCGCGCACCCAAAAGGCATTCGTCATGGATTGCTGGATTCCTAAGGACAAAGAGGAAGCCGTCAAAGCGGAAATCGAAGAAAAATGCGGACTTACCGCCGTATTTTTCCGCGATCCGTTGGATAACGAAAATCCGCCGACGCTACTCAAAGAAGATAAATTTACGAACGCATTTTCCGGCATTACCGAGATGTTCGGTACTCCCGGGTATCGGGAGCGCGACCCGAACATATTTGTCGCCATATACTACTTTTTGTTCTTCGGCATCATGATTTCGGACGCCGGGTACGGCGTTATCATGGCGATAGCGTGCTTCTTGTTCCTCAAAATCGTCAAACCCGTCAAAAACTCCGGCAGGATGATAGCGATGTTCGCTTTTTGCGGACTGTCCACGGTTGTATGGGGCGCGCTGTTCGGCGGTTGGTTTGCAATTACTTTGCCGGAAGGCAGTTTCTTAGACAAAATCACTTGGTTTAGCCCTCTTAACGAGCCGCTCAAAATGTTTGCGCTGGCACTCGGTATGGGCTTGCTCCAAATAGGCACGAGCTTTGTGCTCAAAGGCATAGACGAATGCCAGTCACGCGATCCGATGCGCATAGCCAAAGGCGCCATGGAGAACTTCGGGTGGGTGATAACCATCATAGGCATATTTGTGCTTTCACCCAAGCTTTTGGTATCCCTCGGAGTGATAAAACCGGATCCCATACCCGCTTCTTTTGAAACGGCTTTCAAAGTCGGCGCGTATATAGCGATAGCCGGGTTCGCCATACTTGTGGTAGGCGGCGCGCTCGGTAGCAAGAACCCGATCAAGATGCTCGGCGGCGCGTTCAAGAACGTCTACGGAGCCATCAACGTCGTGTCCGATACGCTTTCGTATTCGAGGCTGTTCGGTTTGGGACTTACCACCGGCGTCATAGGATACGTCATCAATATGCTTGCGGAGATTATCGTCAACATCTTCTTCAAGGGTAACCCCGCAGGTTGGATAGTCGCGGTGCCGGTACTTATCGTAGGGCACGTATTCAATCTTGCAATCAACCTTCTCGGCGCGTACGTGCACGACGCAAGGTTACAGCACATAGAGTTCTTCGGTAGGTTCTTCGAGGGTCAGGGTCATGCCTTCAACCCGATAGGATCCAAAACCAAGTACACATACTTAGACAACTGATCGCAAGATCACTACAAAAAACAACGTTTGACAGGAGGTCAAAATGGAATTACTCGGAACATTTATTGCAGTTCTCGGCGTGGCGTGCGCGGTTATTTTCAGCGGCATAGGCTCGGCAATCGGCGTAAGCAAAGCCGGTCAAGCCACCACCGGCGTGGCGTCGGAAGATCCCGATAAGTTTATGAAGTGCCTAATTCTCACGCTGCTACCGGCAACGCAGGGCATTTACGGATTTATCGTAGGCTTCTTGGGGCTCATCAAGCTCAACGCCTTCAACGGCTTTTTGCTCTCCAATACCGGCGCGTACATCAGCACGATGGGCGGTCTCGGAGTATTCGCGGCATGCTTGCCTATCGCTATAGGCGGCTTGGTCAGCGCGATATATCAGGGCAAAGCGGCTGTCGCGGCAATCGGTCTTGTAGCCAAGCGCCCGGAAGAGAGCGGCAAAGGCGTACTCGTAACCGCCATGGTCGAAACATACGCGCTACTTGCTTTCTTGACGAGCTTCCTCGCGGTATTCATCCCCGCATGGGCATAAAAATATGAATAAGATTTCCGAAAAAATTATTGCCGACGCACGCGTTATAGCCAATTCCACCGCGGAAGAGGGCAATATCAAGGCGCAGGAAATTATAGACGGCGCAAACAACGATATTGCCATATATCGCGAGAAGAATATGCGCGAGACGTTTGCACTCCGCGACGAGATTGTCGCAAGGCGCATAAGCGTAGCCAACTTAGAGGCGAAGAAGATTATGCTCGGCGCTCGGCGCGATGTTTTGAACTCGGCATTTGACGGCGCAACGGAGCGCATACTCGGCGACGACGAAACTTATCTTGCGCTTATAGAGCGTATGCTTTCATACGCGGATGACGGCGACGTCGTTTGCATATCCGAGCGCGATAAGGACAGGATAACGGAGAACTTTATCTCAGCAATTGCGGCTAAGCGCGGCATAAAGCTAACTCTCGGCGGCGATTACGCGGATATCAAAGGCGGCGTACTGTTGCGCGGCAAAAATTACGATAAAAATCTTTCCGTAGACGTTGAAATGCAATTTCTCAGAGAAGAGATAGAGCACGTCGTTGCGGAAGAATTATTTGGAGCAAAAGCATGAACGGCGGATTGACGTTTGCAAACGCCACGGCAAAGGCAAAGGAACTCGGACTGTTCGGAGTAGACAGACTCGGACGCATGACCGAGGCAAAAACTCTTGCGGAAGCGGTCAAAGTGCTCATTGAGGTTAACTACGGCGGCGGCACCGTCGGCGCGGACGAGAACGATTTCGAGAGTATTTTACAGGCGGAGACGGCTCTTACGGAGGAGTACGTGCGTTCGACTGCGCCCGAGGGTATCGGGTTCGAGCTGTTCAGGCTCAAACACGACTACCACAACCTCAAAGCGCTTGTCAAATCGCATTATTCCGGTATGGATCCGAGCGATATGCTCGAAGAGGGCGGACTGATCGAGCCCGCCGCCGTCAAGGACGCCTTGCAGGGCGAAAAGTTCGAGCTTAACCCCTACATGGCAAAAGCTCTCGAAGACATAGGATTCGATTCCGAAGTTACGCCTTCTCCGAGGCAGATAGACGTCGTCATAGACGCGGCGATGTTTAGGGAGATAGCGGATAGAGTTCGTAAGCGCGGCGTTGCGCCCGAGGTCAAAGAGTATTTCAAGATGAATGCGGACGCAACCAATCTTGCGTCGTTTGCGCGTTGCAAGGTACTCGGATTGGATTCCAAATTCTTTAAGGAGGGATATGTTGAGGGCGGCGAGTATTCCGCAGACGCGATTGCGGCGGCTTGCGACAACGAGCAAAAGCTCAGGGACCTCCTCAAAGACGGCGTATTCGCGCCGTACGCGGATATGATACTCGGCGGTGACGTCACGGCGTTTGAAGTAGCCAAGGACAACGCCTTGCTCAATGTTTTCCGTTCACGCAAAAACGACATGTTCTCGGTTGCGCCGATCATGGGATACTACTTGGGCAAGCTTAACGAAGTCAAGGTATTGCGCATAGTGCTCGTGTGCGTCAAAAACGGCGTATCCGCAGAGGAAACGAAAAAGAGATTGAGGGATTTATATGCCTAACAACAGAGTAGCCGTAATAGGCGACAAAGATTCCGTTCTTGCGTTCAGAGCGCTCGGCGTGGACGTATTCGACGCCAAGAATCCCACGGAAGCCGGGGAAAGGCTCAAACGTCTTGCGCGCGACTATTCCGTCATATTCATTACGGAAGACATCGCGGTAGAGATAGCGGACGTGCTTAAACGTTACAAAACGCGTCCGTATCCGGCGGTCATACCCATACCTTCTGCCAACGGCAGCAACGGTTTCGGCATGGCGGGGCTGTCTAAGGACGTCGAGAAGGCAATCGGCAGCGACATCCTATTCAATAACAACAACAAATAACACGATTTACTTTAAGGAGTATTCATGGGAACCATAATTAAAGTTTCCGGACCGCTCATAGTTGCGGGCGGAATGGCGGACAGCAAAATGTACGACGTCGTGCGCGTAGGCGCCAATCACCTTATAGGAGAGATTATCGAGCTCCGCGGCGACAAGGCGTCCATACAGGTATACGAAGAGACCGGCGGCATCGGACCCGGCGACGAGGTATACGGCACGGGAGTACCGCTTTCGGTAGAACTCGGACCCGGACTGATAGAGAGCATATACGACGGCATACAACGTCCGCTCGACAAGTTGCTTCAAATCGGCGGCGACCGTATCGCGCGCGGAGTAGAGGCGGCGGCTCTTGACCGTCAAAAGAAGTGGGAATTCAATCCTACCGCCAACGTAGGCGACGTTTTGGAAGCCGGCGACGAGATAGGATTTGTTCAAGAGAACGTGCTTATTCGCCACAAAATAATGGTTCCGTACGGAGTAAATGGCACGTTAAAGGCTGTTTACGGCGGAGAACACACCGTTGACGAGACCGTTGCCGAAATCGATACGGCAAACGGAACCGTCGCGGTAACCATGATTCAACGTTGTTCCGTGCGTAAGGGCAGACCTTACAAAGAGAAACTCCCTCCCAACGTACCGCTCATTACCGGACAGCGCGTTATAGACACGTTTTTCCCGATAACCAAAGGCGGCGTTGCGGCTGTCCCGGGACCGTTCGGTAGCGGCAAGACAGTCGTTCAACATCAGCTTGCCAAGTGGGCGGACGCCGATATAATCGTTTATGTAGGTTGCGGCGAACGCGGTAACGAAATGACGGACGTCCTCAACGAGTTCCCCGCTCTTAAAGACCCTAAGTCCGGAGAACCGCTCATGAAGAGAACGGTGCTTATAGCCAACACGTCGGATATGCCGGTTGCTGCAAGAGAAGCGAGCATTTATACAGGCATAACCATAGCGGAGTACTTCCGCGATATGGGATACAACGTAGCCATCATGGCAGACAGTACCAGCCGTTGGGCGGAAGCGCTCAGAGAAATGAGCGGAAGACTTGAAGAAATGCCCGGTGAAGAGGGCTATCCCGCCTATTTGTCAAGCCGTCTTGCCGAGTTCTACGAAAGAGCCGGCATAGTCAAAGTTTTGGGTAGCAAAGGAATTACGGGATCGGTATCCGCGATAGGAGCGGTCAGCCCTCCCGGAGGCGATTTGTCCGAGCCCGTATCCCAAGCCACGCTACGCATAGTCAAAGTTTTCTGGGGATTGAGCGCGCAACTAGCATACAAACGTCATTTCCCGGCGGTAGACTGGATTTTGAGCTATTCGCTGTATATGGACAGGCTCGGCGAGTGGTACGACGAGCACGTTTCACCGCAATGGAACGCCATGCGCGCAAGAGCCATGAGCTTACTCCAAGAGGAAGCCTCCCTCAACGAGATCGTCAGATTGGTAGGTATGGACGCGTTGTCGGGTAGGGACAAACTCACCATGGACACATCCAAGTCTGTCCGCGAAGACTATTTGCACCAGAACGCTTTCCACGAAGTGGATACGTACGCGTCGCTTGCCAAGCAATCGCGCATGTTGGGACTTATACTGCTTGCCGATGAGCTCGGCAGAGTCGCGCTCGAAAAAAACGTGGATATAGAAGACATCCTTGCTCTTCCCGTCAAAGAGAAGATCGGCAGAAGCAAGTATATAGAGGAAAAAGATTTAGCCGAATTCGATAATATCGAGCGTGAACTCCGCAAAGAGTTTGCCGAGCTAATAGGTTAGAGGTAGTTATGCTTAAAGAGTACAAATCCATCAGAGAAATAGTAGGACCGCTTATGCTCGTAGAGGGCGTGGAGGGCGTAACGTACGACGAACTTGTCGAGATACGCCAAGAGGACGGCGACGTCCGCAACGGTAAGGTATTGGAAGTCAACGGAGACAAAGCTCTCGTGCAGTTGTTCGAGGGTTCCGCCGGAATAAAGATGTCTACCGCCAAAGCGCGTTTTCTCGGGCACGGCATAGAGCTCAATTGCTCGGAAGACATGCTCGGCAGGGTGTTCGACGGTATGGGCAGACCCATCGACAACGGCGCGCCCATCATACCGGACAAGCGTTTCAACGTCAACGGACAGCCTATAAACCCCGTTGCGCGTAACTACCCGGACGAGTTTATTCAAACCGGCGTCAGCGCGATAGACGGGCTGAATACCCTTGTCAGAGGACAAAAGCTCCCGGTATTTTCGATGTCGGGCTTGCCTCACGCAAGACTTGCGGCGCAGATAGCGCGTCAAGCCAAGGTACTTAACTCCGATTCCAAATTCGCCGTAGTATTCGCGGCTATCGGTATTACGTTTGAAGAAGCGGAATTTTTCGTATCCGACTTCCGCAAGACCGGCGCGATAGACAGAACGGTGCTGTTCATGAACCTTGCCAACGACCCGGCGATAGAGCGTATATCGACGCCGCGTATGGCGCTTACATGCGCGGAATATCTTGCATTTGAAAAGGGCATGCACGTGCTTGTAATCATGACGGACATTACCAACTATGCGGAAGCGCTCCGCGAGGTATCCGCCGCACGTAAAGAAGTTCCCGGCAGGCGCGGTTACCCGGGTTACCTGTACACCGACCTTGCGAGCTTGTACGAGCGCGCCGGCAGGATAAAGGGTAGGAGCGGATCCATCACCCAGATACCGATACTTACCATGCCCGAGGACGACAAAACGCACCCGATACCCGACCTTACCGGATACATTACGGAAGGGCAGATCATACTTTCACGCGAACTCTACAAAAAGGGTATAAATCCGCCCATCGACGTATTGCCGTCATTGTCACGTCTGAAAGACAAGGGCATAGGAGCCGGCAAAACGCGCGAGGATCACGCCGACACCATGAACCAATTATTCTCCGCATACGCGCGCGGCAAAGAAGCCAAAGAGCTTTCCGCCATTTTGGGCGAGGGCGCGTTGACGGAAATCGACCTCAAATACGCAAGATTTGCCGAGGAATTCGAAAAACAATACGTATCGCAGGGCAACACAACCAACCGTTCGATCGAAGAAACTCTCGAAATAGGATGGAGCCTACTGCGCATTTTGCCGCGTAGCGAGCTCAAACGTATCAAAGACAAGTACCTCGACGAGCATTACGATAGGTAATATTATGACAAGGCTTAACGTAAATCCCACAAGGATGGAACTCAAAAACCTCAAAGCCCGTTTGAAAACGGCGGTTCGAGGTCATAAGCTTCTCAAAGACAAGTCGGACGAAACCGTGCGGCAATTCATGGGCTATATCCGCCTTAACGCAAAGCTCAGGCAGGAAGTGGAGAGCGAAATAACCGTGGCGCTCCGCTCTTTCATGCTTGCGAGCGCCGTCAATTCGCCCGAGGCGATAGCGGAGTCCGTATCCATGCCGGCGAGGACGGTTAAGCTCAAATCGGGCACAAAAAACATCATGAGCGTTGAAGTCCCCTCAATAGAGATAGAGGAGAGCGACGACAGCGACTTGTATCCGTATTCGTTCGCGTCCGTTTCTTCGGAACTCGACGGATCCATCAGAAATCTGAGCGAGTTGCTTACCAAACTTGTCCGCCTTGCGGAGGTAGAGAAGACGTGCAACATGCTTGCCGATGAGATAGAGAAGAATCGTCGTCGCGTCAACGCTCTCGAATACGTCATGATCCCGGATACGGAAGAAACGATCAAGTACATCACAATGAAGCTCGACGAAAACGAGCGCGCCAACACGATAAGACTTATGAAGGTCAAGAGTATAGTATCCAAGGAGGAACCGTCGTGAAGCGTAGATTCGGCATAAAGCTATGCGTGATAGCGGTTGTGCTTTTGCTGTGCGTCGCATTGGCGGCGTGTGACGACAGCAACGCAAACAATAGCAATAAGGATACCGCCAAGACCAATGCGGGTACCCAAATAGGCGATAACGGCAATAATTCCGGTCAGGACACGCACGGAGGCGGAAATTCGGATACGGACGGAACCCAAGCCCCCGCATTTAGCTATGAGCCGATTACGGAGAAGGGCGAAATCGTAGCCTACAATCTTACCTCAGTTACCGGCGGATCGGGCGAGATAGTCATTCCGTCGCTTTTTTCGGATAAGCCGGTTACAGGTATAGCGGACGGAGTTTTCCATGGCACGACTTACACCAAGGTTATCGTTCCGGATACAGTCACATCTATCGGCGATAGATGTTTTTCTTTAAGTTACGACTTGGAAGAAGTCATATTTTCCGAGCATTCCGAGCTCAAAAGTATAGGAAACAGGGCTTTTTATGAGTGCAATTCCCTTGTAACGGTCACCCTCCCGGATGGAGTGGAGGAAGTCGGGGACGAGGCTTTCAGCGGCACTTCGGTTAAATCTCTCAATATTACGGACGCCCTCGTGCGTGCCGGTAGAGACGCGTTTTACGACATTAGCGCGGACAAAACGGGATACATAGTTTACGGCAAAGTGCTTTATAAGTACGTCGGCAGTGACGTTTCCGCCGTCGTTCCGAGCGGAGTCGTGTCCATCGCGAGCGGCGCTTTTGAAAATAATTCCGTTTTGACGAGTATTTCCATCCCGGCGAGCGTCACGCATATAGGCAAAAACGCTTTTGACGGCATAGCGAATCTATCCGAAATCGAGGTTGACGCCGACAACGCCGTTTATTCTTCGCAGGGCAATTGCCTTGTGGAAACGGAATCGGGCACGTTGTTGTACGGCACGGTAGACGCGGTTATATCGAGCGACGGCAACGTCGTAGCGATAGCGGACTACGCCTTCGAGGGGATAAACATCGAGTCGCTTGATATTCCGGGCAACGTCAAAACCATAGGAGAGGGCGCGTTTTATAACGCGAAAGAGCTGACGTCCGTAACGCTTCCGGAGATTTTGGAGAGCATAGGCGCGAATGTGTTTTCGGGCGCAGAAAAGCTTGAAGAAATAGTCATACCGGCGAGGGTGAGAGCCATTGACGGAACGGCGTTTAGCGGATGCGAAAGCCTCAAAACGGTAACCGTAGACTCGGTTTGGGTATACCTTAACGCCAATATGAGAGACGACGTCGGACATCTTT
Organism: Ruminococcus bicirculans (ex Wegman et al. 2014); assembly: GCA_963642145.1. Lineage (GTDB taxonomy): Bacteria > Bacillota > Clostridia > Christensenellales > DTU072 > Stercoripulliclostridium_A. The sequence continues at coordinate 7,613 of CAVIFU010000005.1, read as the reverse complement.
TGGATAAGGCAAATACCGTTTACGTCAGACAATCGGACGTTGTGCGCAACGTTTGTGTCACGGAAGGCAATGCCATTGTTTACAAGGACATGACCTTTGCGCAAGAAGTAGAATACCTCAGCAAGATACTCACCAATGCTTCCACAAGCGGCAAGGAGAGCGACTATCTTACGATGTGGTTTACGAAAACGGATTCGGATAAATCCGGTTACGACAAGTGGGTGCGCAATGAAAAATAGACCGCTTAAACTTAAATCCGTCACCAAATCATACGTTTGGGGCGGTACGAAATTGAAACAAGAGTGGGGCAAGGTATCGGACGAACCGACCATATCGGAGTGTTGGGAATTCTCGGCATATCCGGGATGCGAGTCAAAAATAGACGATATCGGTTTTATCGACTACGACTTAGGCACGCTCATAGACAAATTCCCGGAGTATTTCGGGGAACGGCTCAAAGCTTTCGACAAATTCCCAGTTCTCGTCAAGCTCATAGACGCGAGCAAGGATTTATCCGTGCAGGTGCATCCCTCCGACGAGTACGCGCTTGCTCATGAAAACAGCCTCGGCAAAACGGAGATGTGGTACATAGCCGAAGCCGAAGAGGGCGCGGCGATTTATTACGGATTCAAGCGTGACGTTACGCGTGAAGAGGTAGAGGCGTCCATACGCGACAAGACGGTCACGTCCCTCCTCAACAAAGTTTACGTCAAAAAGGGCGACAGTTATTTTGTCCCGGCTGGCACCGTGCACGCGTTGTTACACGGCGTTACCGTGGTAGAGGTGCAGGAGAGTTCCAATATCACATACCGCGTATACGATTACGACAGGTTGGACAAAAACGGCGTTCCGCGCGAGTTGCACGTAGCCAAAGCTCTCGACGTCATGAATTACGCCAAGGCGCCCGAGGTGAGCGAGCCTACCGCAAAGGTCAGAGAAGACGGCACTGAGATCCGCAAACTTGCCTCTTGTCCGTATTTTACGGTCAAAGAAGTCAAGGTGCGCGGCGGCGAGTATATGATATATACGGGCGAGGGGTTCGCGACGTTCACGGTAACCGAGGGCGGCGGCAAACTCGGTAGCGGAGCCGAGATAAAAAAAGGCGAAACGTGGCTGTTGCCGACAGAGTATATAGAAAAGATAAGCGGCGATTTAACGCTGATATTAACCATAATATAGAGGAAGGAGACGGATATGTATTACATAGGTATCGATGTAGGCGGCATGAGCATTAAAGGCGGACTGATCGACGAAAACGGCATAATCTATCGGCAGAAGTCAGTCGTAACGCAGGCGGAAGCTCCGCACGAAGTTATCGTCGGCGATATAGCGGAGCTTATCAAATCTTTGGCGGCGGAGTGCGGCATAGCCTTAGCGGATGTCAGAGCCGTAGGCATAGGCATCCCGGGCACGATCAACTCAAATACGGGCGTTATCACCTACGCCAACAACATCAAATTCGAGAATGTCCCCATTGTCGATGAACTCAAAAAGTATTTCGACACCCCCGTATACATCGGTAACGACGCCAACGTTGCCGTTTTGGGCGAAGCCATGTTCGGATCGGGAGTCGGCAGTCAAGACGTGATCTTTGTCACTCTCGGTACCGGAGTCGGCACCGGGATAATTGTCAACGGCGAACTTTTGGAGGGCAAAAACGGCGCGGGCGCAGAGGGCGGACACTCCGTAATCAGAATAGGCGGCGAGCGTTGCACATGCGGCAGGAAAGGTTGCTGGGAAGCATACGCCTCCGCGACGGGGCTCATCAAACAAACCAAGCGCGCCATGTGCAAACACCCGGAGAGCAACCTCAAAGACTTTTTGGACGCAAACGGTGAAGTCACCGGCAAAACGGCGTTCGCTTCGGCAGAGTCCGGAGACAAAGTCGGCAAAAACGTCATAAACGCCTATGCGTTATACGTTGCGACAGGCATTGTAAATTTAGTCAACGTTTTCCGTCCGGACTGCGTCCTTATCGGCGGAGGCATATCCAACGCCGGCGATTGGTTTATTACCAAAGTCCAAGGTTTGGTAACCCGTTACAGCTATGGCGGTAAACGAAACCCATATGTTAAAGTCAAAAAGGCAGCTCTCAAAAACGATGCGGGGATTCTGGGCGCCGCCGCTCTTGCGATTAGGCAGGTTAATAAACGGTAGTACGCTCTTGAACTACGAACCGTTTATAGCACGCATAGCACGAACTACGTGCGGTGCGTCCTAGGTCATTTACGTTTTAGTAAACTCCCGTCGTCCTTACCGCCGGTTGTCCGTGCTATACGCACTCTAAACGGTTCGGCTTCGTATGGCTTATTCGCGGTCATGTTGAGCGCAGCCGAAACATCAAGGCGCAAACCGCACGATATACATCGCCGTTGGCGACGGTGATATGCACGCCACTTCGTGTCGCGGTGATATACAACGCCGTGCCGGCGTCGGCAAAGGATTTATTAGATAACATTATTTGGGTGGGGCCCCACCTCCCTTCTCATAATTTCCCCGTTCGTGGCTCCACATAACCCAATGTGGTAAATTAAAGCTTCCATAACTCACTCTCGGACAAATGTTCATTAACTTCAGCTTTTTTTCGATAATTGCTTGCAAAGCATATTTATATATGATATATTTGTATAAGCCGCTCAAAAGAGGTCTTAAACGCGTTCGCGCTACCTTGATGGCGAGTTCCTAAAGGGAGGTATACCGTATGTACGCAATAATCGTTAGCGGAGGTAAGCAGTACAAAGTCCAAGTAGGCGACGCCGTCAAGGTCGAGCTTTTGGAAGAAGAAGTAGGCGCTACCGTAGAGCTTAACGTTCTGATGCTTAACAAAGACGGCGAAGTGCTTGCAGGTAACGACGTAAAAGACGCTACCGTCAAGGCAGAAGTCGTTAAGCACGGCAAGGGACCCAAGATTAACATCTTTACCTACAAAGCCAAAAAGAACGTTCGCAAAAGACAAGGTCATAGGCAACCGTACACAGAGCTCAAGATACTCGAGATCGTAGGTTAGTATGACAAATATCAAAGTTTTCCGCAAAGAAGGGCATATCGTAGGGCTGGAAGTCAAAGGGCATTCCGGGTACGATAGAATAGGCAAGGACATAGTATGCGCAAGCGTGTCCGTTGTTACCCAAGGCGCGCTTTTAGGGATAAAAGAGGTTGCCGGATTGCATGCGGAAAGTACCGTTGACGACGGTTATCTCAACTTCAAAATAGACTCACACAACGTAGAGTCGGACGCGATACTCGATACGATGTATCTTACGCTCAAAGATTTGGAGTCGGGCTACGGTCGTTACATAAAAATGGAGGATATCGAATATGTTTATTAAACTGCAACTGTTCGCGCACAAAAAAGGTTCGGGCAGCTCCAAGAACGGAAGAGATAGCCATGCGCAACGTTTGGGACCCAAGAGATCCGACGGTCAATTCGTTAAGGCAGGCAACATTCTCGTAAGACAAAGGGGCACCAAGTTCCATCCCGGCAACAACGTAGGCATCGGCAAAGACGATACATTGTTTGCTCTTATCGATGGATACGTATGGTTCGAACGCAAAGGTCGCCACGATAAGCAAGTAAGCGTATATACAGAGAAGAAGCAACAGGCTTAATATATAGTATATACATAGTTATGGCGTAATGCTATACGAAAAACAAGACAACGGAATACTTATAAAAGATACCTCGGAATTCGTCCCGAAACACATTTTGGAATGTGGACAAGTTTTCAGGTACCTAAACTCAAATTTAGGCTACAAAATTTTTTCAAAAAAATCATTTTGTAGCTTGATTTATGTAGGTACCTATGCTACAATAGAGACGACCGAGGTAGATTATTATTCAAACTACTTCGATCTCGATAGGGATTACTCTTCAATCAAGCGAGAACTTTCGGGTTTTAGGGGTATGCAAGAGGCGTTGGCATTCGGCAACGGCATACGCATACTTAACCAAGATCCGGAGGAAACGCTACTCGGGTTCATAATCTCTGCCAACAACAACATTCCGCGCATACAAGGTATCATAGAGCGCCTTGCACGCACAAGCGGCAGTCGCGTTGACGGCACGGACGGTTATTCGTTCCCGACGGCGGAAGAGCTCAAAGGTCGCAATAGGGACTACTACGCGTCTTTGGGTGCAGGGTATCGTGCGGATTATCTCGTCAAGACGGTAGACGCATTGAACCACGGGTTTTCCTTAGACCTAAGCGGCATGAGCACACCGGTTGCGCGCAAGCACCTGATGAGTTTGACGGGAGTGGGGCGCAAAGTAGCCGATTGCATATTGCTCTTCGGTTATCATAGGGAAGACGTATTCCCGGTAGACGTGTGGGTAGAGCGCATATATGACGACATGTTTGGCATAAGCGCGTTGTCGGCGCCCAAAAAGGCAGACAATCTATCAGCGTATTTCGGGAATTTGAGCGGATACGCCCAGCAATACCTATTCTATTACTATAGGACAAAACAAATAAAAAAATAAATCACTCTTTCGGAGGAATGATAATGAATAAACCGAAAATTATAGTTCTTGCAGACATCGCCAGCCTCAGAGTTACATGTGCGGGCTTCAAGCAAATCATCAAGGGACTCGAATCCAAGTTCGACGTTGCCACCGTTAAGTTTTACAGCTACGTAGCAAAGCGTAACCGTGACTTCAACGAGTACATTTCCGCCAACGGATTCGAAACATCTCTTCCCAGTGCCAGCCGCCGTCGCAACAAGCTTGACTGCCGTCAAGTGCTCGACGTAGCCGACATCGCGGCAGTAGCCAACATCGACGCAGTAGGTCTTATCACCGGTGAAGGCGATATTCTTCCCGTTGTCAACCTTCTCAAGAGCAAGGGCATCGACGTATACGACATCAACGTAAGCGAAGGCAAGTATACGTACGCATACACCGGATTTATCGCGGTACCCACGTCCGCATTGAGAGAGGGCTACACCGCTCCCGCCACCAAGGTCGCTCCCAAGAAGGCGCCCAAGCCCGTTCAAGCTCCCGCTCGTCAAGAGAGCAACTATGTTACGGAAGCTCGTAAGGTCATCAGCGGTAACGAGATTTTCAACAAATATCGTCGCTAAATCGTATTTTGACAAGACGTCCCACGATGTGGGACGTCTTGTGGTGTAAAAAACGCGGTTAATACCGCTTTAATCGAATTTAATCAAGAAAATAGGACTTGCGCCGTTCGGCGCGTACAGAGCGAGCATATAACCGCTTATGAAATCATATGTAACCGTATCGTAAGGTACGGCTTTTTTTATTGCCGAAAAGAGGGGAGTTCCCGTAGCTTTCGCGTAGGCTTCCGCCGAGCAGAACGCACGAAAAAATTCTTTTTTATCGACGGCGTTTATTCCGAACCGTTGCGATATAACCGCAAAGTCGAGGTCTTTCATCTCTTGTATGTCGATGCCGACGTTTTCGTTGCTCACGGCAACCACAACGTATTCTCCGCTATGACTGACGGAAACGCGGAGGTCGCTTCCTTCAAAGTACGGGCTACCGTCATCGCGGTGACGGTATGCGCAATCGGCGTTAATTTCCGCGCCTCCGATCTTTGCATATTCTCCGAGCGCGAACAACGCGACGTTTTCACTCGAATCGTTTTTGGCAATGGCAACAAGTATCATATTTTAATTATATAACATAATCGCACAGCGCGCAAGCGCGACGCATATAGCCGTTTTGTGAATAAGTTGTGTTCAAATCACGCGTACTGTTGACTAATTTCTCGTTTAATTGTATAATTTACACATCATATTATATATCGGTGACTTATGAAGAAGAAATTACTTATTGCTATACTCACTGTAAGTTTGCTTTTGGCGTCCGTGGCGATGGTTTCCTGCAAAAAGAATCCCAACCAAGAAAACGCCGATTACCTTATCACTGCGTTGCCTGTAACGGAAGCGCCCTCGGGCGTTGCGGAGCACGCCTTGAAGATAGAGTGGATAGACGGCAACGGCAATCCGACGTCGTTTGTAAAGGACAAGCCTACCGCCGTTATATTCCACGGCAAAGCCGAATACGACATCAAAGAGAGCGTCAATTTTGACGCAACCGCCTATGAAGCCGTCGCGAGCGGTACGCTTACCACGACAGCGAAGAAGTGGGAAGCAATGGGCTTCAATATAGGGATATTCCATTACGAGGCTTTCGCGGACGATACGGAAGAGAACATCAACTCCAAGATTTACAACAGCGCGTCCATGACATACATCAACAGTGATGGCTTGACGGTAGTCAATACGCCGCAATACAACCTGACGGAAGCTTTCGTATCCGCTTGGAGCAAGGTGACGGAATCCGATCTCGCGTCAGACGCCGGACTTAAACAAAGGGAAGTGCGTTTCATAGGTAACGGCGTAGGCGCGTGCTTGGCGTTATCTGCTGCCGACTATTTGGAGGAAGCGTACAATGCGGGACTTATTTCCAACGCATACCTTCCCGAGAGAATCGATTTGATTGATCCGTACCTATCCAACGACGGTTCCGCCACGGTTATAGGTTATCGTTATCAACGCACTTTGGGATCCGCACTCGAGTACAACAAGGACATAATAGTCAAGCTTACCGATCTCGGCACTGTAATCGACATGGTAGAGTCCGACGCGGAGTTCTACAACAGCTACAACACTCGTTATACCGGCGTGGAAGTAATAGAGCCTGCGGAAGAGGGTGGCGAGACGACCGTCAACTTCAACGATACCGGCGATTATGCCATATACAAAACCATACTTACGCGCGTAGCCTACCTTGAATTTAGGGAAACGTATTCTTCCAAATTCAGCGACTACAACAAGAGCAGAGCCACTTTGGATTGGTATCTTTACACGGTGAGGGGATCCGACGATACGAGCGTATCGACAATCAGCGGCACGGATATTCGCCCGATGATAGACGGACTCAACAAGACGGGAACATCCGTATACGTATCCGTCAAATACGCGGTAACGAGCTGGACTCCCACGGTATACCTTCGTACCGTGCGCGGACATAAGTACATCATGCAAAAACATAGCTCTTACGGTACCGCAAAAGACACCGATTACGTCATGAGTAAATTTGCCGCGGAGAGTTTCCAAACATCCGACATCACTTTGGATGAAATGTACGCCATCAGCGGTTATGTTACATTGGCAGGTAGCAACGCTCAATTCGTCAATCTCAAGAGGGGAGCGGGAGTCTCCGGAGTTACAATACAAATAGAGGCAAGCAAGACAGGCGAAACAACCGAGTATTACAGCGTTACCACCGATAGTACGGGTCACTACTTTATCAACCTCGGACCTGCCAAACTCGGCTATTCGGTAACCGTTAAAGCGGTATTGCCTTCACGCGACTACGTCTACGCCGATAGCGGAGTAACCTCATCCGAAAACTACCTGATCTACGACAAAAACAAAATCTCATCCGCTTCCGGCATGAGTGTGACGATGTCTTCGACGGAGAACCAGAACTTCTTTATTCTGTTTGTGAACTGCGCACTTAGAAAAGCGTGATCGATATACACGCCCGTTGGGACGCGGTAAAGGATAATTAAATAGAAAAACCTAATATGTACTTTTTCGGCTCTGTAAGACTTTACGGAGCCGATTTACTTTTGTTCAAGCGG
>CAVIFU010000004.1:0-62133 GCA_963642145.1 Ruminococcus bicirculans (ex Wegman et al. 2014) | reverse complement strand
TTAGATGAACAAAATAAATGTGGTAAAAAATTTTCGGAAAGGAGAATTATATGGAAAAAACAAACAAAAAGAACCAAAGAACCAAGCGAAACATTATTGTTTCCGCCGTGCTCGCGATTTTGCTGTGCACGGGAATCATCGTCGGCGCAACGTTTGCGTTATTCACAAGTGAAGACAAAGTAAACGTAAATGTCACAAGCGGTAAAATTGAGATTACTGCCGTTGCAAGCGATCTTTTGCTGTATTCGCCTACGTCTATTTCAATGGACGACGGCAATGCCGTTGAGACGGATACCAACTTGGCGACTACCAATGATGACGGAAAAGGCGGTACCTTCGCTACCGGCGGAACCGTTGCTTTGGCTGAGGAAAACAACGAGCAACTTTTGCTCCTTGATAAAATGGTCCCCGGGGACAAAGTTACGTTTAAGCTTACTATTACCAATTACAGCAACGTCAAGACCAAGTACAGAATGAGCGTTGTCGGCACAAACCTCGATGGCGGCAAATTGCTTGACGTATTGGAATTTAATATTGCCGGCATAACGGTAAACAACGGTTACAGCAAGTGGGAATCATTGGATATAGCAACCGAAAGCGGTGGAACCAAAATAAAAGAATACACTTGCTACGTAGAGCTTCCTACCGATGTAGACAATGACTACAAAGACATGTCTTGCAGTCTGTTATTCCATATTGAGCAAGTACAAGGCAACACCGCAACCGATGATAACGCTGCCATTGTGACAAAGGCAAACGGCAATCTTACGGTTACGGAGACTGACGACGGAAAGGTTTCCGTTGGTGGTGACGAAGCTCAGGTAATTGATGACGACGTCATGTCCGTTACTTATCCTACGGGTGTTGTTCTCGACACAACCGACGTAAGCACCGGCAGTGACGGAACAAAGAAGACAACGGTTGCGCAGAAATTAGAGTATGTAGGTAAAACGCTTTCCGACACCGCGAAGAATCAAAGCGTGGGCGTTGAAGCGACCCAGTCCGTAGCAAGCTACAATTTGACGTTACCGGTAGCCGACACCAATGAAACTCTTGTTACGGTAGTTATCAAGTATATCTCGGGTTTGACAGGCGTAAAGATTTATCACAATGGCGCACTCCTCCTTACAACCGCAAGCACAACAGCCGAATATGCGGAATATAATTACGATACAGGCGATATTACGCTACACCTCCTCCATGCCAGCCCGATAGACATCATCTACAATATTGAAAACGCCGTCGCGGTAAACAGCAGCAGCAACGTTCAGGATTATCTTGACGGCAAATACGGCTCCATCGACGGTATGACATTGGTTCTTACCGAAGGCGATTACAGCATGCTGTATTTGCGCCAAACCAAGACTGCAAGCACGAGGCGCGAGGATCTGGATGTAAACGTCACCTACTACCCCGCATACTATCGGGCAATCGACGGATTGACGATCAAGGCGGCAGACAACGCAACCGTTACTTGTGACGGCATAAAAGTCGAAGCAGGCGCACGTACAAAAGCATCCAACCAAGACGAAATGAACAAGGACAAAGGCTTTGTCAGCTACTTGTCACTTACAAACATCACGATAGAAGGTATAACCTTTAACAATACAGAACAAACGGCAATTGAGTTGAGCGATACTGCAACTAATTGCAAAGGCTCCACCTTGTATGTAAACAACTTTACCGTAAAAGATTGCGTCGGCACGGGCGATAAGAGCAACACCGTTGTACACTTCCTCTACGCAGGCAGTGATGGGGCAGACGCTAACTTCTGTGGCATAGACGACGGCGTAAAGGGCTTCAACAATATAACCATTGTCGGTTGCACAATGAACTCTTATTATCAGGCAATTACTTGGAACAACACAACTGCTACATTGACAAACTTCACGGTATCGAACAATACGTTTAACGGATGTTCAGGTAACAACGTTCAGATCTCAAACAAAGCGAACTGCGGTACGTTTACCTTTGACGGCAACAAGTTGATCGGTATGAACGGTAGATTTGTTCGTTTGGCATGTGCACAATCGGGTGCGACGATAACCGTAAAAAACACCACGGTTACTTCGCCTGTCGACTATGACAATGGGGACAAAGGACAGATATTTAAAGTTGACGGCGTTAGCGGCTTCTCGGTTGAACAAAGCAACAACGGTAGTTGGGAGGTTATTACAAACGATGGAACGACGTGGGTAGCTAACGGCGATACGACGCTTCTACCTCAAGGCTAACAATATAACGTATTGTATTATACGCAATAACCATTGCAACACAAACGGCGGTTCGTATGAGCCGCCGTTATTTTAATTAAACCGAACTATCCTATCAAAGAATCCTTTACCGTCGCGCAGGGCATGTATATCACCGCGCGATAGCGCGTAGATTTACAGTCTTTTAGATGTCGCGTAAACGCGTTCTTTTTGCGTCATCAGCGACAGGCGTTTGACTTCCGACATGTTCAGTTTGAGGATTTCGGCAACGCCTCTACCATAGTCTTCATCGGCTTTTAGGAACAGCGCGGTTTGTCTGTATTGTATGCGCCGTTCCGCCTTTGAAAGCGAGTCAGATATGTTTTGAATAAGCCGTGATTGCTCCTCCTTAGTCATCGCGCGGTATCTGTCCCCGGGTTGCACAAAGTCTATGTCCGCTATCTCTTGCGCGTGACGTTTGATTTTGCCCGTTACCGTGCCGCAAGGGGATTCCGCGCCTTGCGTGAAGCTTACGCGTTGCTCGGAATTCGGGTAGTAATTTACGGTATCCGAGGGATTCTTTGCAAGATGTCCGTCGCGTTCGTAGTTAAATACGGCGTTTTTGGGAGCATTGACGCCGACTCGCGTTTGATTTACGCCCAAGCGGTAACGCTGGGTGTCGGCATACGCAAACATGCGCGCTTGGAGCATCTTGTCCGGGCTCGGTCCCATCCCCGGCACGAGGTTCGCGGGACAAAACGCCGCCTGTTCGATTTCGTTAAAGAAATTGAGGGGATTGCGATTCAACGTCATGCGCCCGATCTCGATAAGAGGGAAGTCCTCCTCGTACCAAGTTTTGGTGGTGTCGAACGGATCGAAACGATAGGTCTCGGCTTGTTCTCGGGACATCATTTGGATTTTCAGTCGCCAAGAAGGGTATTCCTTGCGCGCGATGGCTTTTTGCAGGTCTTCCCCGGCAAAGTCCGGGCTTTCGCCGGCAAGCTTTTCGGCTTCATCGGGAGGGATGTTTTTGATGCCTTGTTCGGAAATAAAGTGGTATTTGATGAATCTGCATTCGCCTTTTGCGTTGTACCAAGTGAACGTGTTTGTCCCGAATCCGTCCATGTATCGGAAGCCGTAGGGTATCCCTTGGTCGCTATACAGCACGGTGACTTGATTTAGACTCTCCGGCGTGAGCGACAGGAAGTCCCATTGTGCGTTGGGATCCGTCAAGTTGGTGCGTGGATTCTTTTTTTGCGAGTGGATGAAGTCCGGGAATTTGATGGGATCACGTATAAAAAATACCGGGGTGTTGTTGCCGACAATGTCAAGATTGCCGTCCTCGGTGTAGAATTTGACGGCAAAACCGCGCGGATCACGTACCGTGTCCGCCGATTCTCTGCCCCCGGCAACGGTCGAGAACCTTGCAAGCACCTCGGTCTTTTTGCCGACTTTGCCAAAGAGTTTAGCCGTCGTGTACCGCGACATGTCCTTGGTCGCGATAAACTCACCGTGCGCGCCCCAACCCTTGGCGTGTACTACGCGTTCGGGAATGCGTTCGCGGTTGAAATGCGCGAGTTTGTCTATAAGATAACTGTCCTCTATGGGAATACGCCCCGTTTCGTCCGTGACGGAAAAGTTATCGTCGGACACGGGCTCTCCCGTCATCCGCGTCATGCGATTCAAGTTTTCGTTATTATCCATTGCTCCTCCGCGGCATTATATGCGGAGTTGAGCAGAAATGTAGCTATTTTTTGCAAAATATCGGATAAAGCGCGCCGAGTATCGCGAGCAAAGGGTTGATAACGAATATCGCTATGCAATACGGCTTGAACCATACGGGGACAAACGACAGCCCCGCTTTGATCGAAGCGGCGGAAATCCCCGTCAGCACGGCGAACACGATGTCCGTTATCAGCACCGCGGCGGCAATCGATAAGAAAATTATTTTGTAAACTTTGCCTTTCATTACCAATACACCCCCGAATTTATCAGGTCTTCCATGGTTTCGCATGCTGTCATTCCGGCGATCTCTTTTTCAACCGAATAGAGTATGCGCGAGTAGGTTTCCGACGAGATTTTGCAAACGCCGTACTTATAATTATCGCGACTCAAAAAGTAGCAAGACGTAGGTAATGCCCGACTGTTTACCGCCGCGCCGCAAATGCCGTCTACGATGGTGCCGCCGGATTGAGACTCGGAACTGATTATCTCCGGAGCGCTTATCTCAACCGAAGTAAAGCAATCTTGTATGTAGCCTGCGAAGTATCCGCTTATGCCGCCGATAAATAACCAGTTTGTCGTTTTGTCCGTTTTGGCGGTTATTTTGCCGGAAGTACCGCATTTTTCTATCGTTGCCGTGTATTGCGCGCTAGTGCTTATGTGGTTATAGGCAGAAATTCCGCCCGCATACAGGCATGTAACGGCTAAGTCGAGATTGATGTCGCCCGTACTCTTGCACTCCGAAATCAACGAGTAGTTCTCGGCACTTATGCCGCCGGCAAAAGAAAATACGTTTGTATCGTCCGCGCTATTCATAGCGGATGACGCCGTGAGCGTTGCCGTGTTGGTCGATCCCTCTATCGTGCCGATACTGATGTTGCAAATTCCGCTTATGCGGAAGGCACCGTAATTTGTCGTAGCCGTCAGCGCGCCGTTGTTGGTACATTGGCGGACGTCTTTGTAGTTTGTGCCCACGATTCCGCAAACTATCGCGTTAACGGACTTCGACTCGGTTTGATCCGATATCGAACAAAGACTACCGTTATTTACGCAGGACGTGATTTTGCCGTTGTTCTCAAACGCTATTCCGGCTACGTTCGGATTCCAAAAAGCGGAAGAGGAGCGTTGGGTGATGTCGGCGTTGTTGACGCACGCCGTAAGAGTGCCGTCGGTACCGTTGGAACAAACTATTGCGCTTACGTCAAGCGATACCGCGTTCAACGTGCCGTTTACCGTCGCGGAAGAAATCGAACCGTTGTTTTCGCCCACGACTCCGGCAAAGATATAATCGCCTTTTTCGGAGGCTTCACTTTCGGAAGTAACGGATTCCGCGTCCCCCGTAACGCTCAGATCCAAATTGACCGTTACGTTTGCCACGGCGCCCGAATTTACCGCGAACAGGCACCCGAAATTAGATTGTTCGCTACCCGAACTCTCGTTTATCGTACCACTGAGATTAACCGTCACGTCGCCGACGGTGCCTGCATTTTTGTATGCTATCACGGCGCCGTTACCGTTCAAAGTGAGATCGACCGCATTTGCAGTGACGGTAATTCCGCTCATCGTGCCGGTAACCTCTTTGGCAATGAGTCCTTGCTCCGCGCCTAAGCTTGCCGAGAGATTTTCAAAGACGAAGCGGACGTTTTTCATGCTGCCGCTTATTGTCGAAAAGAGCGGTCCGCTCCACGCGCCGTCCACATAAATCGTGTAACCGCACCCGTCCAAATTGAGTTTAGAGGCGGTTTGCTTGACGTCGGATAATCGGATGTCCGCGCCCAGCGTGCAGTTGGATTCCTCTTCCGAGGCGAGCAATTCCGTAAGTACGTTTGCGTTACATATCACGTAAGGTTTGTCTTGTCCGTTACCGTTTAGGTACGGCACGACTCTATACGCGTATGCCGTGACGCCCGTAGCGCCCAAGGCAAGGACGATTGTCAATATCGCCACAATTATTACTTGCATCGGCGCCTTGCTCCGAGGTATAACGACGTTGCCGCTCTTGTCGCGCACGGTACGCCCTTCTTTGACGCGGTACAGTTCGGCGATGGCGTCGGCGGTCTTGGACGTCTTGCTGTCGTCAAGTATTGACTTTGCTTCCGAACCGTAGCCTTTGAGTACGGCAATTTCCGCGGGAGAAACGGTTTTGTCCGAGTACAGGCGCAGCGCCTTGCCGGCAAGCGACTTGAACTTGACGTAATCCTCCGGGAATTCGTCCGTGTATTCGTAAGAACCGACTCTTTTGAGGTCGGGAGCAAAACGTTTGATGACCTTGCGCGCGTCGTACATGTACGCGAGCGAGAGCACCGGGAATCTGCCGAAAGACAACGTCAAATACCGTCTTTCGACGAAGACGGAGCTCAGCGTTTTTACGTCGTCGGCGAGTATCGCCTTATGGATTTTGCGAATAGTGTCTTCCATTATTTTTTCTTACGTTTGACCTTGCGATCTTCTGCCCACGCGTCGAGCATATCGTAGATATACGCTTCGTCCACGTCCTTTTTTTCTACGATTTTGCGAAGTAAAGCGTTGTTTTCTGCGTACTTTGCGGCTAAATCGGATACTGCCGCCGTTTCGGAGGAAATCGATTCGAGCAGGGCTTTGTTTGTCGATTTCATGTCGGACAACGTCTTGTTGCTGTCCGCTACGGTCAGAGCAACGTCGCGATTGATGAAGTCGCTCATCTTTCGGACGTTTTCGTTGTAACTCTCGACGGTCTTTTGGAGTTCCTTGACGTTGTAGTTTTTGCGTTTTTCTTCGAGGACGGAGTCGAGTTTGCCCAATTGCTCCTCGGCTTTTGCCTCTATCGCGTTTACCGCGCCGAGGGAATCGGATATGCGGGACAATGTGCCTATAAGTTTTTCCGTATCGGCAAGGTACTTGCCGCTTGCACGCAAAAAGCGGTCTATCGCGGAGGATAGGTCGGCGGATTTTTCCGCCTGTGAGGACAGATTGCGATATATCTTGTCCAAATTGCCTTTGACGTCGCCCGAGAACGCCGAATTCAAGCGTTCGATGTCGCCTTTGACTTCATCGTACGTTTCGATAAAGTCGTTGAGGTTGGACTGTATGGGCGCGAGTAAATCGCGGTAACCCTTGAATGCGTCTATAAGGTTTTTGACTTCGTTGTTATCCATTTTTCTTCTCCTTTCTGCGCAGAGCTTCGCTTTGTACGCGCAAACGCGTCTTTATGTCCGAAAGATCCGTTTTGAGTGTGTTGAGTATGAGGTCGGCGGCGGTTTTATCTCCTGCCATCTCGGGGTAAAATCTGACTATGTCGTAGTCGAGCGCGCGGTTATCGCGAGAAACGCAGGCGTCAAAGAACGCCAATAGCTTTTGATCGCCAGTCAATTCAAACGATACGCGAGCGTCCTCGTACATACCGAGCGACCAGTACGCTATGCCGGCGCCGCGATTGTCTCCGCGAGCGATATAGGCTTCGTTGACGTCGATTCTGTTCTTGTATAAGTCGCGCACGGCTTCGTCGTCAAGTCCCGAAAGCGCCACTCTCGCGTTGTCGTATTGCCCTAAGGATATGAACTTTTCTATGCGATCTATGACTTCGTCCTGCTCGATGACAACGGACGCCAAAACGTCGCGCAGCCTCGAAACGGCGGCAGTCGCGTTTGCGGTTACAAAGTTTTCCTTGAAAAACGGGGCAAACAACGGTAGGTTCGCGCGTTCAGCCACGTATAAATTGAGCTTTGCGCGAGAAACGCCGACATAAAACAAGTTGAAGTAATAGCGGTATACCGAGTTCTCGTCCGCCGTTTTGCGGTTGACGTTGGCTCTTTCGAACTCCGACCATTTGTCGGCGTTGTCGGACAGTAGGTTGTACGTAATGACGGTGTCGCGCTCCAAGCCCTTGATCTCGGATACAGTCAGTATTTCGCGATTGCCGAGGAGCTTGCGCATTTCGGCTTTGCGGCGTTCCGTCGCTACTACCAAGGTGTAGGCGTCAAACTTCTCTTTTGCAAAAGTCTCCGCAAACGTCGGATCGCAGACATACACGGCGTCCGCGCGCACGGAAGAATCCACGCTTATGCCGTCCAAAACAAAGTTGTGTACGCCGAACTTACTCTTGTTCAAGTCGCCGAGGCGGTTGACGATGTCGGCGATCTTGTCGGAATTGCGGAAGTTGGCGGTGAGTTCTTTGACTTCCGTAGCGTCCGCGCCGTACAGCAGTTTTTTGAGCGAGGCAAACGAGAAGTAGGAGGGATTTATCATTTGCAGGGCGTCGCCCACGCAAAACAGCTTCAACGAGATCTTGCTCATCAAAAGCAAATTGATTTCCGTCATGTCCTGCACTTCGTCGAGTATCGTCAGCGAGTAGCGCGGTAGTTTGTCTATGGAAGCAAGCAGTTCCCTCGACATGAAGTTGTTGTCGGTCAGGTTGTTTTTTGCAAGGTATGCGCCGTAATCCTTGGATAGGCGGTACACGGCGTCGCACTCCTGCTTGGTGAAACTCGATTCGCGTTTGGCGGCGTATTCCTCCGCCGTAAGCATGTTTTGGCAGGGCGCGCCGTATATCATGCCGTAGATCTCTTTGTAGATAATTTCTTCGGATGTGCCCTTCAAACGTTGTAGATTGCCGTTCCTGTAAGCGGAAGCTTCGGCAATAAAGCCTTTCGGGAAGGTTTGACTATGCACGACTTCTTTGTCCGAGCGGATACAGCCTCTGTAAAGATCCTCTATGAGCGCGTAATCGACTTTGTTTGTAAGATATTCGTAGATCCGTAGTAGCTTGGCGCGTATGTTCTCGGCGCCGTCTACGTCCAAAGTGATGCCGAGCTTCTTCTCGACTGCCACGATTTTGTCTTTTGCGTCGAATACGGCTTTGCCGCTTTCCATCTCGTCGGCAAGGAGCTTAACGGCTTTCGCGAAGCGTTTTACCCTGTATGCCGTGTCGTTCAAAAGTCCGCGCGAGTAGGTGGAGTACAGCGTTTTGCCGGCATACTCTCGGCAAGCGCAGTAGATTATCTTGTCTATGCAGACGTTGGTTTTTCCGCTGCCGGCAACTCCGCGCACGAGCACGTTTTTGTTCTCCGTGCGCACGAGTTCCGCTTGCTCTTCCGTCAGTAGCGGAAATCCGGACGCCGCCGTCAGCAGACGGTATAATTTTTTGACGTCGCTTTCTTTAATAACGTATCCGTCCGCGCGAACGTAAGTTTCGTACTCGTCGTGCGATTGCATAAAGTAGCTCAAACGGGAATCGTTACGCAGAATTTCGGGACCCGAATTGCGGTATTCAAGGAATACAACGTCACGCGGCGCCAAACGTTTGTCATCTATGTGCGCGCCGAAAGCGAATACCGCTACCGATGTTCCGACCTTGATTTTGTAGACGGAATTAAGTGGTAAATTCGTATTCGTCAGCGACTCCGCGAGTTTTACTGCAAAGTCGTCGGCGTCTTTCAGTTTACGAGTTTCTTTAAGAAACTTTTCCGTAGCGTAAACTTCGGACTTATCCGAAAGTACCGTCGTATCGAAGCGTATGCGGATTTTTTGTTCGTTCGAGCTCATAGTTTGTTCAGTATGATCATGGCGTTGACAAGTTTGGATATGTTGCCGTCGAGGGCTTCTTTGAGATCGACTTTCGCAAGAGTGCGGACGTCGGTCAAAGTGCCGTTTTTGCGGTCGAAGAGGCGTATTCTTTTCAGCTTAGCCGCGGCGTCGGAATCGCGTTTGAGTTTCAGACGCTTGGCGTCCTCCGCTTCACGGTAATAGGCGTTGACTTTGGCGGATAGGGCTTGTTTGCAACGTTCGCGATTGCGTAGCTGCGAGCGTTCGTCGCGGCAAACGGCGACTATTCCCGTCGGTAGGTGCGTCATGCGTACCGCGGTTGCCACTTTGTTTATATTTTGTCCGCCGGCGCCCGTTGCGTGGAATATGTCCGTGCGCACGTCCTTAGGGTCTATCTCCGTTGAGTCTTGCGTTTCGGCGGTAGGCAGTACCGTCACGGTTACCGTGCCGCCGTCGGTAGAGCGGTGCAAACCGATTTCTCCGCTCAATTTGAGGTAGGCGCTTACGCCCTCCACGCTTACGGAACAACGGCTTATGCCGGCAGGGGTGCGCTCTTCGTCTATTACGGCAAAATCGAATTTTTCTTTTTTGCAATAGGCGGAGTACATGGTAAGCATTTCGCTTGCAAGTCTGCATGACGCGTCGTCCCGGGCGTCGAGCTCCATCAACGCGCCTCCGCGGTCGGCGTCCGTTTGGTCGAGAAGCGTTATCGCGAGCTCGTCGGACAAAGCCGAGGCTTCTTCCGCTAAGCCCAAGTCGCAAGCGACTTTTAGTTCTTCGTACAGCGTTACCGAGCGTTCGAGAGCAGTTTTTTCCAAGACATACTTCCGCCAAAGCTTGTTGTCGGCGATTATTTCCGGCGCTTCCGTGAGCGCGACAAGTTCGTTGTAACGCGCGGTACGTTCGGCGATTTTTTTCGTTAGCATGTCAAAGGATTTGTCCATAACTATTACTATACCAAAAAACGCGCGCGAAATAAAGTAATAAATTAGTAATTCCACATATTACGGAGTAATTATTGCCAAACGAGGCGGCTTGATGTATAATGTAAACTGAAAAATTTCGGAGGTGCCTATGAGTTCCGTATGGGGCAACAACCTTAAACTTTCCGTATTCGGAGAAGCGCACGGTCAGATGATCGGCGGCACGTTACATAATTTTCCCGCCGGAGTCACCGTAAATTTAGATAGAATCAAACTCGGACTTAAATTGCGCCAAGGCAGCAACAATTTTACTGCCGCACGCAAAGAGGAAGATCGCCCGATGATTATTTCCGGCGTTACCGGAGGCGTGACCAACGGAAGTCCGATTACGGTTATTTTTGCCAATAAAGATTGCGACGTGGTGGATTTCAAAAAGGAGATTCCGCGCCCGTCGCATGCCGACTACGTGGCGGAAGTCAGATACAACGGTTTCGCCGATATGAACGGAGGCGGACATTTCTCCGGCAGACTGACGTTGCCGCTCGTGTTTTTCGGAATGCTTTGCGCGGATTACCTCGAGCAAAAGGGCGTAACGGTGGCTTCGCACATCAAGTGCATAGGCGAAATTTATGACGAGAAGTTCGGATCCGATTACTCGGCAGAGCTGATGGATAGGCTCAATTCCTCTCCGCTTGCGACGATTTCTTCGGAAGTGCGCAAAAAGATGGTGTCGTTGCTGATGAGTATCGCCGCGGTAGGCGACAGCATAGGCGGTGCGGTCGAAACAGCCGTAGTAGGGCTCGAAGCGGGCTACGGCTCACCGCTGTTCGATAATTTGGAAAGTCGCATCGCAAGCATATTGTTTGCCGTTCCCGCGGTTAAGAGCGTAAGTTTCGGATACGGAGCCAAGTTCGCCCACGCGCGCGGATCGGAAGTTGCGGACGCTTTCGTTGCAAACGTAGACGGCGCGGCTCAAACCGATCACAACTATAACGGCGGTCTCAACGGCGGTATATCCAACGGTATGCCGATAATAATATCCACTTCCTTCAAGCCTACGCCGAGCATCAAGCAACCTCAGCAAACGCTCAACTTCGAAACAAACAAGATAGTCAATTTAGAAGTAAAAGGCGAGCACGTAGCGTGCATTGCGCCACGTGGCAACATCGTGGTCACGTCCGCGGTAGCCATTGCCGTCCTTGACGCGTATATCGAGGGTAACGGATACAAAAACTTGCATTAAGGATACCCAAACTATGTTTAAGATACTGATTACGGGCGGATCGTCCGGCATAGGGGAAGCTACCGTAAGGCTGTTTTGCGCTAAGGGCTACAAGGTGTACTTCACCTATAACTCGGGTGAGGCAATAGCCAAACGCATTGCAGAAGAAACCGGCGCCGAGGCAATTAAACTTGACCTCTCCGACGTAAAAAGAATTAGAGAAGTCGCCGCCTGCGTCGGCAGATTGGACGCGCTTGTAAACAACGCCGGCATATCGCTTGTAACCCTTTATACGGATATGTCGGACGAAGATCTCGATAGGGTTATCGACGTTGATTTACGCGGCGCCATGCTCTTGACGCGTGCGGTTTTGCCCGAGATGATTTCCGCAAAGAGGGGCAGAATAGTCAACGTATCGAGCATGTGGGGTATAAGAGGCGGTTCTTGCGAGGTGGCTTATTCGGCGGCAAAAGCCGGCATAATCGGCTTTACCAAGGCTCTTGCAAAAGAGGTCGGACCGAGCGGAATTACCGTTAACGCGGTGGCTCCCGGATACATCGACACGCCCATGAACGGTAATTTCGACAGTGACGTCGTGGCGAGCGTTATAGACGAAACGCCGCTTTGCAGAGTGGGCGTTGCCGACGACGTGGCAGGGCTTATCGAGTTTTTGGTGGACGGCAAGTCGGATTTTATTACCGGCGCGGTCATCCCGGTAGACGGAGGCATAACGGCGTGATCAAAAAAATCGTGTTTGTCTGCCACGGCAATATTTGCCGTTCGCCCATGGCGGAAATGATAATGAAGGACATTGTAGCGAGGGAAGGCGCTCAAGACAAGTTTATCATAGAGTCGCGCGCCCTGCATACGGACGCCATAGGCATGCCGATTTACGGCAGAGCGAAAGCAACTCTCGAAGAGCACGGCGTGCCGATAGACGGCGCCAAACGCGCTACTTTGCTTACGCGTGGCGATTACAAAAAGTACGACTTCATCATAGGTATGGACGACATGAATTCGGACGATATGCTCAGACTTTTCGGCGGCGATATCGAGCGCAAGGTGTTTTTGCTACTTGATTTTACCGACAATCCACGCGACGTAGCGGATCCGTGGTACACTCGCGATTTTGAAAAAACTTACCGCGACATCGTAGAAGGCGCGGAAGCGTTATACAAATACATCATCGGGTAGGGCGCAATAACTTTAATGGATTTTTGTTGGCGGCGGAGTCCGCCTTTTTTGTGCGGCTAAAATCAAATATTCAGGATATATTTACCTTTTATTTTACTCAGGTAGCGTGTTTTGGGGAATTGCATATTGTATCATCCGCGCTTATGTGTTAATATAGTGTTACAACTCAGCGGAGGAGGAGTCATGAAAGCCAAAAAAGAGCGTAAAAGCATCAAACAGCTATTGACAGACGGATATGGCTTTGTAAGAACGCATTGGAACACGCCGTTGGAAGGAGAGTACCTTTCCATCAAAGAATTTGCCTCGTACTGCTTCGGCACAATGGGCATATGCGGATTCACCTTTATCACCGGTGAAACCGTAGCTTTCGCGGCAGGGTATTTTTGCGGATCCATAATGGGAATATCGCTACTCGATTTCAGCATAATTTCCATTATAGCGTTAATCGTCAGGTACTGTACTTTGTACATGGAACCTCTGGCGATGACTGTTTTCGAGAACCTCGGTAAGGTCAACAAAAAGACGGCGGAAAAGTGCATTATAGCATATTCCGTCACGATAGCGGTGGGTATAGGATGTTATTTTATCCCATCGGCTCCGTTTGAAAAGGTCATCAAAGGATTGCCGCAGATTGTAGCCAATATATTGGTAATTTCAGGTGCCGGCAACTTTATAAACTGGTTCATTCGCGCCAAACTTTGTCCTAAATTCGGCAGATACAAACCGTTTATGATGCTCTACGGCATCCCGGTAGCCATACTTTCGAGCGCGATACCGTTCATCCCGACGAGTATGGAATACACGCAAAAGTTGATAATACTGCACGCTCTGTTTACTCTTCGTACAAGATGCACGTTGCTGTACAGCGACAGCCCGCAATCAATAGTCGCGGTAATCACTCCCAACACCGTGGAAAGACAAAAGATTTATTCCATAGGCGGTATATTCTTGGGCTTTTTGCGTTCGATGTACAGAATACTCTTCCCGGTGATGATAGTTCTTACCGGCGGTTACCTCGATATCAAATCTTATCAAGTGTTCATTCCGATACTTTCCGCCGTCAGCTTGATTCTCGGATTGGCGTTTGCCAACGTAAAAGAGAGAGTCGCGGAAGATAAATCCGAAACGCCCAAGGTTGAATTCAAAAAGAGCGCGAAATCGCTGTTATCGAATAAATACTTCTGGATAATCTACATAAGCAACATCTTTGTCACTTGGAACTCCTATGCGGACGGCGTTATGAATTACTTCTTGGTCTACAACCTGCGCCTCGAATGGATCTCGGGATTTATAACGATTATCGGCGTTACGAGCGTTGTGGGCAACCTGCTTACGCCGGTGCTTGTCAAGAAGTTCGAAAAACGAAGCATATTACTTGTCTTGCGAAGCATATGGTTGTGCATTACGGCGTGTTACTTGCTTGCGATTAAACTCAACAGTATAACGCTACTCATGCTGTTTATCTTTATCAGAAGCGCGGTATCCGCCTGCTGTAACGGCTTGAATCACGGATTCAACGCGGACGTATTGGATTATCACCAGTGGAAGACGGGCGAGCGCGCCGACAATATGGTGGGCATATTCAATTGGTTCACTACGCCACTGAATACCCTAGTCGGCTTGGCTATCCCCATGTTGCTCAAAATGTTCGGATTCACGTCGGACTGGGACGTCATGTACGATTCCTCAATCTTTACAGGCGTTGTCAGAATTTACGTATTCGTCACGATGGGCGCGTTGGTTCTTTCGACATTGCCTTACATATTCTACAATTTGACGCGTGCGGAGCATGATCGTTGCGTCAAGGAGATACAGGAACGCTTCGCAAATAACGGTCAACCGAGCGTAGCGGCAATCCCGATTACGCCGGAAGGAGTAGCCTTGGAAGGCGATGGCATGGTCCCTGCCGAAGTTGCCGCGGAAGTGGTCAAAGAAATAGTAGAGGAGATTGAAAGCGATGAAAAGAAAGCATAAAATTATTTCATTACTGATAGCGTTGTCGGTCGTAATATCCACGGCGGTTCTGCTGACCGCGTGCAATCCGAAAGTCGACGACACCAACCTCGAATACAAAGTGGAAGACAACGGCGAGATCACCATAGTCGGCTATACGGACAGCACTCTCGTGCACGAGATTACCATTCCCGACGAGATAGACGGCAAACCCGTCACAAAGGTGGCGGACTTCGGCATTGTCAACGCGGAGAACCTCTACACCATAACTATAGGCAAGAATGTCAGGGAAATAGGCACGTGGGCGTTTACCAACAACCAAGCCCTCGGCGACGCGGCAAGGGGCGGTAAAGGCTTTGTAGTGAGCAAAGACAACAAATGGTTTGCGTCCGTTGACGGTGTGTTGTATACCAAGGACATGAAAGAGCTTTGCTTCTTCCCCACGCGCAAGGGCGTTACCATTAACGATAAGTTGGAAGTCAGCGTATATTGCGAAAATTACGTGGTGCCGGAAGGCGTAGAGATTATCAGGCAGAAAGCCTTCTACAAATGCGGATATATACGTAGCGTAACCCTTCCGTCCACCCTCAAAAGGATAGAAGAAAAGGCGTTCCACAAATGCACCGAGCTCTGTAACGTTAAGCTCCCCGAGGGACTCGAATACATAGGCAAGGACGCGTTTGCCTATTGCACGCGCACGCAAGACGGCGATAAGATAACGGGCTTCACGAAAATAGAAATTCCCTCCACCGTGGTGGAAATAGGCGAGTACGCCTTCTACAATTGCAGAGCCGTTACCGAGGTAACGGTGCACAAAACGGAAGCCGAAGTAAACGCTTTGCAAGACAGCGGCAAATTCGGCAAGAAGTGGTATCCTACCGACAACGGCAGAAAGATGAGCAACGTCAAATATACGTATGGCTAAGATCGACGTAGCGGAAAAGTTGCGCAACGGCTACTTCAAGCTTAAAACATATTGGAAGCATCCCCCTCGCGGTTACGACGTATCGTACCGCGAGTTTTTGGACTTGTCTCTCGGGTACGGCGGATTGTCGTTTCTAAGCATAATCAGCAACTATACGACCATAACGGCAAGTATAGTTATTATGGTCAAGCACTTTATGCTGTCCTCGGGGATGATACTCGTTTTGTCGCTTTTGAGCTCCCTAATTACCCTTTTACGGGCACCCATACTCTCGATGATAATCGATAACGCGCACTTGAAGGGCAATAACAAAAGTAAGTTCAAAGGCTTTTTGTTGCCGTCCGCAATAGTTGCGTCGGCGGTGCTCGGGGCCATCGCGTTTATTCCGTCGGATTGGAATAACGTCGTCTTGTTCAGTTTAAGCGTGCCCGAAATGCCTCTACTCGGCATTACGGAGTCAAGCGTTAACGCCGTGGGGCTTGCTACATTTATTATGTTTATACTTGTGCAGGTCGGGCAGTTTGCGCAAACGTTACTCTCCCAAAGCCTCACCGGCATAGAGCAAACAATCTCTACCGTGGCGCAGGAACGCGCAAACATAGGAGCGTTTCGCGGTTTGATATGCAACATACCGAGTTCGATAATGAACATAGTTATAGCAAGCATACTCGTGCCGCTGTTTACAGAGTACGACGGCGCGGGTAACGTCGTCAAGGACGGATGGGCGGATATTAACGTTTACCGCATAATATTCCCCCTTTGCGCGATAGGCACGGTAGGGCTTGTGCTGTTCACGATGTTCGGCACCAAAGAAAGGGTTGTCGTGCACAAAAAGTATGTAGCCAAGGTCAAGTTCTCGCAAGGCGCGTTGATGCTTACCAAATCAAAATACTTTTGGATAATATGCTTGTTTAACTTCGCTACGGGCTTGCGCGGATATTCCGTGTTTACCTCTTGGATACAGCAATACAGCTTTACCACGCCGGAAGCGCGCGCAATCGCAGGCGTCTTTTGCACTACTCTCCTCATGAATATATTGCTTGTCGGCATGCTTATAGGACCGCTGCTTGTCAAAAAATTCGGCAAGAAAAAGGTTCTGATAGTCGCCGCCGGAGCGCACGCGGTAATGATAGCATTACAGCTATTGTGCTACAAAAACGCCGTGCTGTTGCTTGTTGTGGCGTTCTTCCAAAACTTATTCAACGGATTCCACTACATCTCATCCATAATGGTATCCGACATCATGGACGATATACAGTACAAGACCGGCAAGAGATTGGAGGGTTTTTGGCAAAACTACTCGGCGTTTATCACCACGATACTCGGGTTTGTGACGCTGGTGCTTGCGCCTCTCTTCCTGACGTTCGGCGGTATAGGTCTCAGCGAGCCTTTGGATACGGCGTTACGCATAGATTCCAAGCGTGACGGCGCATATTTCTACTATACGATTTTGGGACTAATCGGTGGCGTACTTGCGGTTATACCGCTGTTCTTCTACGATCTGTCGGAAGAAAAACACGCCAAAATAATCAAAGTGCTCCGCCTGCGCGCGGCATGCGATAACTTGGGAAGCGGTGAGCTTACGGACGAAGACGTGCTTAACGTCAAGGAGATAACCGACTACGCGACGGCAAAAAACGACGCGTTCGTCAATGAAGAAATATCCAAGCACAAGGAAGATATAGAAACTATACTTTTGCGGTTTGAGGAAGCCAAAGTGCGTACAGAGGAAGCCCAAACCGAGGAAGGCGTGGCGGAAATGCTCCGGAATCTGGAACTCGAAGACAAGCGGATAAAAGAGCGCACGGCGCGCGCTAAGCAAAAAGCCGAGCGCAAAGGCATGCCTTTTGACGAGCAAGCGTACATTGCGGAGCAAAAACGCAAATGCCAATATTACCGCCATTTTGTAGACGGGGAATTCGGAGACGGCGTCACCTACGATGATATTGTCGCCGACGCGTACGCCATGTATGCTAAAATTAAATAATCGAGTGCGCGTAAATGTAAAATAGCAAGGCAAAAGCCTTGCTATTGTTTTGTAATTTGATTAAGTTCTCCGATAGGATACTATTTGTTTTTTGACCTTATTGCGTCTGCTACATACAAGCCGTTCGCGCCTGCTTGGGCAAGTCCGCGCGTTACGCCGGCGCCGTCGCCTATGGCGTAGACGTCGGGAGCTATCGAGAAGTATTCATCCTTGAACTCCGGTTTGATGGAGTAGAATTTGGCTTCCACGCCGTAGAGTAGCGTATCGTAGTTTGCCGTTCCGGGTGCGATTTTGTCGAGCGCGTAGATTGTCTCGATAATGTTGTCGAGTTGGCGTTTGGGGATGCACAGCGCAAGATCGCCCGCAACCGCGTCGAGGGTGGGACGCACTCTGGATTGCTTCAACCTATGCTCGTTGGTGCGTTGACCGTTGACGAGGTCGCCGAAGCGTTGGACGATAACGCCGTCGCCGGCAATCATGTTGGCAAGCATGCAAATATGCTTTGCGTAGGCTATCGGCTCGTTGAACGGTTGGGTAAAACGTGTGGTGGAGAGTATGGCGAAGTTGGAATTTTCAGTTTTGAGCGCGGGATTGGCGTTTGCGTGTCCGTTGACGGTGAGTATGCCTTCGTTGTTCTCGATTACGACTTCACCGCCGGAGTTGAAGCAGAAAGTACGCGTGCAATCGCCGTGATCTTTTGTGCGGTAGAAGATTTTGGGTTCGTAGATTTGGGAAGAGATGCCTTCCCAAACGATGCGCGGCAATTCCACGCGCACACCCAAATCGACTTGGTTATTGACAACTTTTATGCTGTTGCTACGGCACCAATTGGCGAACCACTCGGAACCGCTCCTGCCTATTGCAATTACCAAACTGCCGTAACCCAAAGTTTCACCGTTGTCGAGAACAACCGATTTTTCGGCAAGGCGGATGTCCGTAACGGCTGTTTCCGTCAGAACGGTGACATGCTCGTTGAGGTAATCCATCAAGCTCGACATGACGCGGAAGTTGCCGTCGGTGCCCAAGTGTTTGACGCGCGCCTGCATCAGATAGAGGTCGTGCTTCAAGCATTCGAGTTTAATTTCGTCCGACGGGGAGTAATATTTGTCGGTTGCCCCGAACTCATCCAAAATATCGGATACTTGGTTGATGTATTCCAAAGTCTTTTTGGGTCCGATGTAGTCTTGTAGCCAACCGCCGTATTCCGTGGTGATGTTGAATTTGCCGTCCGAGAAGGCTCCGGCACCGCCGATACCTTCCATAATGGCGCACTGTTTGCAACGCATGCACTCGTTGACCATATGCGTGGCAAGGGGACATCTGCGTTTATTGATGGCTCTGCCGCGATCGATAACGCAAATTTTGAGGTTCGGGTCGGATTTCGTCAGCCGATACGCGCTCATCAGACCGCCTATACCGCCTCCGATAATAACAACGTCGTAATTCATAATATACCTCTTTGAATTGATATTTGTTCCCAAAAAATAGGTGCGGATGTACTCCGCACCCATTTTGGAGTAGTGGTTAATTATTTCTTGTCTGCGTCGGCAAGGGACTTGTAGCCCTCGTAACGCGCTTTTGCTTGTGCCTCGTTCTCGGTGAAGAGCTCGTCGGCGATGTTCGGATACAGCTTCTTGAGGGACGCGTAACGGTTCTCACCGGTAAGGAACTCTTTGTAGTCGCCGGTAGGCTCTTTGCTATCAAGGGTGAAGGGGTTCTTGCCTTCTTCCGCAAGAGTGGGGTTGTAACGATAGAGTTGCCAATATCCGCAATCTACAGCCTTCTTCATCTCGCCCATGGGGTTGGACATGTTGACGCCGTGGTTGATGCAGGTCGCGTATGCGATGACAAGCGACGGACCATGGTAAGCTTCTGCCTCTTGCAATGCTTTGAGGAGTTGGTTCGGGTTGGCGCCCATGCTTACTTGCGCTACGTATACGTAGCCGTAGCTCATAGCCATCATGCCGAGGTCTTTCTTCTTGACGCGCTTGCCGCTTGCCGCGAACTTGGCGATGGAGCCGGTAGGCGTGGACTTGGAAGCTTGACCGCCGGTGTTGGAGTAAACTTCGGTGTCGAGGACGAGCACGTTGACGTCTTCGCCGGAAGCGAGGACGTGATCCAAACCGCCGTAACCGATATCGTATGCCCAACCGTCGCCGCCGAAGATCCATACGGACTTCTTGACCAAGCAGTCGAGGTTGCCCTTGATGTAGTTGAGGCAGGGGCAGGATTCGTTTTGGATGGTGGCCTTCACCTTTTCGGAAGCGGTTACGGAACCGTCTGCGGAATCCATGTTCGCTATCCACTCTTTGAATGCTTCCGCGGTAGCGTCTTGGAGATGACCGGACTCGATTGCCGCGAGCATGTCGGCTTTGATTTTGGCGCGTCTTGCGGAGATCGCAAGGTTCATGCCGTAGCCGAACTCGGCGTTGTCTTCAAACAAGGAGTTTGCCCAAGCAGGTCCGTGACCTTTGTCGTTGGTGGTGTAGGGGCAGGTAGGTGCCGAACCGCCGTAGATAGAGGAGCAACCGGTTGCGTTGGCGACGATCATTCTGTCACCGAAGAGTTGTGTGACGAGTTTGACATAAGGAGTTTCGCCGCAACCCGCGCAAGCGCCGCTGTACTCGAACAGAGGCTTGGAGAATTGGCTGCCCTTGATGTTGTTCGTCTTGTAAACTTTGTCGGTTTCGGGGAGGTTTTCGGCAAATTCGGCGTTGACCGCGTCGAGAGCGATAGCTTCCGCTATGGGCTTCATTTCGAGAGCCTTACCCTTAGGAGACGGGCAAACGTTTACGCAGCTCTTGCAGCCCGTGCAATCGTAGGGACTGACTTGGATACGATACTTGTATCCCTTGAAGCCGACGGCGTCAACGGTGTTGAAGCCTTCGGGAGCGCCTTTGAGTTGCTCTTCCGTCGCGAGTACGGGACGTACTACCGCGTGGGGGCAAACAAGCGAACATTGGTTGCACTGGATACAATTTGCGGGATTCCAGACGGGTACGCTTACCGCAGTACCGCGCTTTTCGTACTTGGTGGTGCCCACGGGAACGTGACCGTCGGCGTTAAATGCGGAGACGGGGAGTTTGTCGCCTTCTTGGACGAGGATGGGGTGTATGAACTCACGGAAGTACTTGTTGTCCGCGACGGCTACCATGTCGGCGCCTTCGGTCGTGGTCGCCCAGGATTCGGGGTAATTGACGGCTTTGAGGTGCTCTACCGCGCCGTCTACGCAAGCGTAGTTCATATTAACTACGGCGTCGCCCTTCTTGCCGTACGTCTTCTTGATGGCGGCTTTCATATATGTTTCGGCGTCCTCGTAGGGGATGACGTTTGCGAGCTTGAAGAATGCCGCTTGCATTACAGTGTTGACGCCCTTGGTCGCGCCTATGGAAGCGATAACTTTGTTACCGTCGATGGTGTAGAACTTAACGTGCTTCTTGGCGATTGCGTTCTTGACGCAAGCGGGAAGTTGAGCGTCCATTTCTTCCGGTTCCCAAATGCTGTTGAGCAGGAACGTGCCACCGTCTTTGAGGTCGGAGAGCATATCATAGCGGAAGAGGTAGCTCGGATTGTGGCAAGCTACGAAGTCGGCTTGATCGATAAGGTAAGAAGACTTGATGGGCGCGTCGCCGAAACGGAGGTGCGAAATGGTTATACCGCCGGATTTCTTACTATCGTAGACAAAGTAACCTTGCGCGTATTTTTCGGTGTGGTCGCCGATAATCTTGATGCTGTTTTTGTTTGCGCCTACGGTGCCGTCGGAGCCGAGTCCGTAGAACTTGCAGCTTATCGCGCCTGCGGGAGCCGCGTTGACGAACTCATCGAGGGGCAGGTAGTTGCCGGTAACGTCGTCGACGATACCTACGGAGAAGCCGTTCTTGTTGGCTCCTCCCATATTCTTGTAAATGGCGTTGACCATGGTGGGGTTGAATTCTTTGGAGCCCAAGCCGTATCTTCCGCCGAGGATGACCGCGTCGGTTTTGCCTTTGAGCGCGGCGCATACGTCAAGGTAGAGAGGTTCGCCTATGGAGCCTGCTTCCTTGGTTCTATCCATTACGGTGATGTACTTAACGGTCTTGGGAAGAGCCGCGAAGAACGCGTTTTCATCAAACGGGCGATAGAGCCTTACTTTGAGCAAACCTACTTTTTGTCCGCGAGCGTTGAGGTAGTTGACCGTTTCTTCGGTAGCTTCCGCGCCGGAGCCCATGATGACGATAACCTTTTCCGCGTCCGGCGCGCCTACATAGTCAAAGAGGTGATACTCTCTGCCGGTGAGGGCGGAAACCTTTTGCATATACTTAGCAACGATTGCGGGTGTGGCTTGGTAATACTTATTGCAGGCTTCCCTGTTTTGGAAGTAGATATCTCCGTTTTGAGCGGTACCCTTTTGGATAGGATGCTCGGGGTTCAAAGAACGGGAGCGGAAGTCGTCGATATACTTCATATCGACCAAGCTCTTCATGTCTTCGTAGTCGATGGCTTCGATCTTGCTTACTTCGTGAGAAGTACGGAATCCGTCAAAGAAATGAATGAACGGAACCTTTGCTTCGAGGGTGGAGAGGTGCGCTACGAGAGCCAAATCCATAGCCTCTTGGACAGAGTTGGAAGCGAGCATCGCGAATCCGGTTTGACGGCAAGCCATAACGTCGGCGTGATCGCCGAAAATGTTAAGGGCGTGCGCGGCAAGCGCTCTGGCGGAAACGTGGAATACGCAGGGGAGAAGTTCGCCTGCGATCTTGTACATATTGGGGATCATGAGGAGCAAGCCTTGGCTTGCGGTATAAGTGGTGGTAAGAGCACCTGCGCAAAGGGAGCCGTGTACTGCGCCTGCTGCGCCTGCTTCCGATTGCATTTCGGCAAGTTTGAGGGGTTGACCGAACATGTTCTTAACGCCTTGTGCGGACCACTCGTCCGCGTACTCTGCCATAGGCGAAGACGGGGTGATGGGGTAGATCGCCGCTACTTCGCTAAACGCATAAGCAACGTATGAGGCGGCGGTATTACCGTCGACAGTCATTTTTTTGCTCATTGAAAAAAACCTCCGTTTGTTAATTCTGAATTCTTGCGTAAGTATGAGCTACACGCGCATACACATACACGTTAATTATAGACAACGCGCGCGCGTTTGTCAACAAAAGTGTACAGAGAATTTAGAAACGGAGGTTTGCGATCGGAACGGTTCTGTTCGGAATCGATACTATACGTGAGTAAGGAGTTCCGGCACTTTGTCGTTCTTGTTCGGGAATATCTTTTTAAGGAGCATTATAAGAGCAACGATTATCCCTGCGGGAATCGTCAGCGGCAGCGTCAGAATCAGAGTCAGCACCAGCCCGGCTATGATAAACGGACCCTTGTGGCTTACCGGTATCGGCAGCGGTTCCGGCGCCTCGGGCGCAACGCGCAGATCGAGCACGGCGTTGTAGTCGTCTATGCCGTTGTTGTACAGTAGAGGTGCGATGACTTCGGCAAGAGTGGTGTGTCCGATTAACTTTTTGAGGTTCAAAGGCAAACACTTGATGATGCTGTCAAGCAAAGACACCGTGCCCATGGTCAGCCCGTATTCGACGGAATCCGGGCGCATTGCGGCGTTGCCGGTATAGATGTTCTCCACAAGTTTGAGTATCAGCGGAACGGCTTTGTTATCCTTGACGGGTTGGATGTCGGATTTCTTCAGTCCGCTTTCCTTGCGCACCCATTTATAAACCTTGCCGAACGTCAGATTGTTTACCCATTTGCCGAATGCCTTTATGAATTTCCAATACTTGTGCACGACGTTGGGGCGTATGGACATACTGTTTGCGTAGTAAGCGAACCGCCTTTCGTCGGTAGCCATATACTTGACCATATTCTCTATCATGCCGAAGAATCCGTCGCGACAATACTCGGGAAGCGTCTTGCCGCCCAAGTCGAAATCGGACAAAGTGTTTAGGGTGATAGTCTCTATTTTTACCTTGTCGCCCATGACTTCGACTCTGCGCATGTTGGGAGGGAATCCTATCAGCGAAGAAGTGCCTACATCATAGAACGGGTTACCGTTTTTGGATACTCGGTAACCTATATCGTGGATATGTGTGTGCCCGGTGAACACTACGTTTATGCCGGTGTCTGCGAATTCCTCTATGGCTTTATCTGCTTTTGCGAGCATGTCGTGCTTGCCGATTATCTTGTATAGCGGAGTAGGCGTTATCATCGGGTGATGGGTCATGGCGATGACGGTTTTGCCTTCTTTGCTCGCCTTTTCGGCTTCTTGCAATATCCAAGCGTATTGGTTGCGTTCGTAGCCGCGGAGCTTCTTTTTGGGGTCGTGCTCGTAGTCGTCGTTTAGAGCGAGGAGTCTGACGTTGTCGTCAAAGTCTACCGCGTAGGACATTGTATAGTCGTCGGCGGATACGGCTTGCGCCCGTCCGAATTCTTTGTATGCTTCATCCAAATCCTTGCGTTTGAAGCAATCGACAAGCACAATGTTGTGATCTTTGTCGTATCCGCGCGCCTTACCGTTGCGGAAAAGTTCTTTGCCGAACGGGTTCTCGACGGTTTCTTTGTAGTCGTGCGTGGCTGTCGTTATGTAAAATTTGAGTCCCTTGTCTTTGTATTCGTGCAGAAGCGCAATCAAATCTTCGTGTGAAGTAATTTCGGCGTCGTATGTAATATCGCCCGGTATCAGCACGATATCGGTGTCTCCGGCTTTCAGAATGTAGTCCAAAGCCTCTCTGAGAATCTCTTCAGACTCGCGTTTTTGCAGCTGATCGGCGTCCCTGTCCCCGGCATAGGGGTCGCCTTCGTAGTTGCGCTTGGAATAAAAGTGGATGTCTGTCATTAAGTAAAATTTCATATTCATCTCCTCGTAGAACAATTCTAACATAACCCGAACGCAAATTCAATACCCAATTTACCTAAATGCAATGGTTTGGGTGCCCTAAATTTTTGCTTTACAACGCGCACGATAAGTAGTATAATTTATTAAACAAACCGATTGTTTCGGAGGCTTAAATGAGCGTATTGGATATAGTATTGATAGTCATATTCAGTTTGGTTATCGCGTGCGGCGTGATAATCGGGCTGCTGTTTTTGCTCGGATATATCACGTATAGGGAAATCATGCATCGCAAAAACGGCGTCGCCGACATCAAAAAGAGTCCGCTTTTGTGCGCTCTCGGACCCGACTACGATAAGTACGCGGAGTTTACCGAAGAAGCGGTAGAGAAGTTCAAAGAAGTGCCCTACGAGTGGATTAGCGTCATCGCCGACGACGGCGTCAAACTTTCCGCGCGCGCATACGAAACGGACGGGGCAAAAGGTACCATAATATGCATCCCGGGGTACAACACTACGTCGCTTGCGAGTTTTGCGCCCATCGCGCCGTTCTATATGGAGAACGGTTACAACCTGCTACTCGTTACCGGCAGAGGTCAAGGCGAGAGCGGCGGCGCGAACATCGGATTTGGCGTGTCGGAAGCAAAAGACGTACTTAAATGGATTTCGGCTGCCGAAGAGCGGTTTTCGGATACCCGAATCATCATTCATGCGTACTCTACGGGCGCCGTTTCCGCGTTGATAGACGCCGGCGTAGGGCTTCCGCGGAGCGTCAAATGTATAATTGAAGACAGCGCGTACAGCAAGCTTTGGGACGTTTTGGAATATCAAATGAAGCAGGTATACAAGCTTGCGCCGTTCCCGATACTTCACATTGCGGAGCTGTTTGCCAAAAGGTATGCGGGTACGGATTTCAGGACGAATATAGTTAAGTATACAGAGACCGCGTGTTTGCCGATTTTGTTCATACACGGCGCAAAGGATATGATTATCCCGGCGTATATGTGTGAGGCTTTGTACGAGTCATGCACGGCGCCGAAAGGCTTACTCATGGTGGAGGGAGCCGGTCACACTCAAGCGTATATGCGTGATCCCGAAACCTATCGCAACACCGTCAAAGAATTTATCGAGAATATAGAGTAATGCGTTCAGAGCGTTTGCGTACCGACCATCCGATAGAGAAAGTTGCCGACGGAGTTTACAGGATAAGCGATTTCGGCGTTGCCAACTGCTACCTCGTGGTAGGCAGCGAGCGTGCCTTGCTCATCGATTGCGGTATTGGAATAGGCGGTTTGAAAGAGGCGGTTGAAGCCGTGACGGACAAGCCGTTATACGTTGTGGGCACCCACGGGCACGTTGATCACGTGGGCGGAGACGGTCAATTCGAGCGGATTTTTGTTCATACGAAGGATACCGGCAGGATATATCGATTCATGACGAGCTACTTTGTAAGGGCTTTCTTTTTTATTTGGTGTAAGGGCGTCATAACCGAGGGAGTCAAGCTCAAAGACCTTGTGCGGTACAAGAAGCGTCCGGAGATCGTTCCGATAGAGGACGGCTACGTGTTTGAGCTCGGAGACCGCAACGTAAGAGTGGAACACGCGCCCGGGCATACGTACGGCAGTATTTTGCTGTTTGACGACAAAACGGGTATAGTGTTTACCGGCGACAATATGTGTCCGGCGCCCTGGTTGTTTTTGCCGAATGCCGCCTACGTTGACGAGTGGCTGGTAACGGCTAAACGCATAGAGGAACTTAGCAAAGCGCATACGCTGTTATGGGGGCACGTTGACGGGAAATTACCGCAAGAACTTGTTTCTGCGGTCAGAGAAATCGGCGAAGATTGCCTCGAAAAGTACAAAAAGAACGCGATATTTTCACGCATAACGATATATCGCGAGCGCGAGAAGTTTGACGGCGGCTTGGTAATCAGGACGGGACACGTGCGTTCCGACAAAGCCAAGCGATAATTTGACTGTAAAAAAATTGTAAAATCGGAATTAAAAGATGCTTGAACGCTTGCGTTTACAAACGCGGGGGAGTATTTTACTTGCGTAATCTCGGGAGGATATACGCATGAATAAAGATTTGACGGTAGGTAAACCGTTTAAGGTTTTGTTTGCTTATTCGTTGCCGCTGTTCGGAAGTATTATTTTTCAACAACTCTACAACGTAGCCGACAGCTTTGTCGCCGGACATTATTTGGGAACGTCCGCGCTCGCGGCGGTGGGCAACTCGTACGAAGTGACGTTGATATACATTGCATTCGCTTTCGGATTGAATATAGGCGTTTCCGTAGTCGTGGCAAGGTACTTCGGCGCGAAAGATTACAGAAACACGCGCACAACTGCATATACGTCGCTGATAGCGAGTTTGGTTATAGGCGCGGTGCTCACGGGCGTGGGAATAGCCGTATCCAAACCATTACTTATCCTTTTGAATACCCCGGCGGAAATTTTGGAGCCTTCACTCGAATATCTATACATATACTTGGCGGGATTTATTTTCGTGTTGATATATAATATCGCAACCGGTATATTCTCGGCGCTCGGCGATTCCATCACGCCGTTTATATTCCTTGCGGCGTCGTCGCTCGGCAATATCGGCGCGGACATACTGTTTGTCAAATGCTTCGATATAGGCGTAGCGAGCGTGGCGTGGGCAACGTTTATGTGCCAAGGTTTGAGCGGTGTGCTTGCGCTTATCTGCGTGCTTTTGAGACTCAAGAAGATGAATCACGAGGGCAAAGCCAAGGCGTTTGACTTCAAAATCCTCGGAGAAGTTACCAAAATTGCCGTTCCGAGCATACTCCAACAAGGCGCAATTTCGGTAGGCAACCTCGTAATACAGCGCGCGATCAACGGATTCGGCACAAGCGCCATTGCAGGCTATGCCGCGGCAATCAAGCTCAATAACCTTGCGATAACCTCGATGTTGTCGTTCGGTAACGGAATGTCCAACTTCGCTTCGCAGAATTTCGGAGCCGGCAAGCCCGATCGTATCAGACGCGGTTACAAAGCCGAACTCATAATGATAGAGGCCATGGCGGTGCTGTTTGCCATCGTATTTATATTTGCCGCAACACCGCTTACCAAGATATTCATCACCGACGGCGACGCGGACGCAATCAAAGCAAGTGTGCAATTTTTGACGTACGTGCCGTACTTTTTCATCTTTGTCGGAGTCAAGATGGCGTCCGACGGCGTGCTGCGCGGAACCGGGCACATGACGATATTTATGATAGGCACGTTTACGGATCTGCTTTTGAGGGTGATATTGAGCCTTTCTTTGGCGCCGTCATTCGGTTTGATGGGCATATGGTACGCTTGGCCTGTAGGCTGGGCGGTAGGCGGTATAATCACCTGCTCGGCGTACTTTGTAACGCGTAAACGCGGATTTGCCGTTATCGAACACAAAAAACATCACGGTAGAGCAAAGGACGGTTCGTTGGTTGCCGAAACCGCCGCAGTGGCGGAAACAGCCGAAACGATTACCGAGGAAGAGGCAGATTAAGTCATAATAAGTAATTTAAGCGTAACAAAGCACAAAAATAAGGCTGTTAGGAAGTTTCCTAACAGCCTTATTGGAGCTAATGACGGGATTCGGACCCGTGACCTCATCCTTACCAAGGATGCGCTCTACCTGCTGAGCTACATCAGCACATCTAATGCTCTTATATTATATTTATACGCGACAAAATTGTCAACCACTTTTTTATGTTTTTTGTTTTACAAAAAATTTTGTTTATCATATAATAAACGTAGACCTATATCAGGAGGTTGTATGTCGCTATGTCGATAATGTTAAGCGAGTTCTTGGCGGCGCCCGATGTCGTCAGAAGCGTTGTGGCCACCAATAAACCCGTTCTTAAAGAAATAGCAAAAGAATTCAAAGCGAGAGGAATTACCAATATAACCACCATCGCGCGCGGCACGAGCGATAACGCCGCCACGTACTTCAAGTACGTGATGGAGACTATCGGCGAATGCACCGTAAGCAAATGTTCCCCCTCGGTAACCACGGTATACGGCGCCAAACTCAAACTCGGCAACAATATGGTGCTTGCCATATCGCAGAGCGGCATGAGCACGGATACCCTGCTTGTTATGGAAAACGCCAAGGCAGCCGGCGCGTTGACGGTAGCCGTTACCAATAATCCGACGTCGCCTCTTGCGCGCATGGCGCATTACCACATCAACTTAAACGCAGGCGTCGAGGAGAGCGTATCCGCAACCAAAACTTTCCTCGGACAGCTCACGGCAATGTATATGTTGGCGAACGCTTTGTCCGACGCACCGGCGAAAATGAATATTTCCGAATTGCCTCCGATTTTAGAGGACTTTATTGCGGAAGAAAACGATAAAATCAGAGCATTTGCCGAAGAAACCAAGGATCTCAATAACTTTATCATCTTGACGCGCGGATTGACGCAATGCGTTTCGAGTGAACTTTCACTCAAAATGATGGAAATTTGCTATAAACTTTCTCGTCCGTTCTCCACGGCGGAATTTATGCACGGACCAATATCCATAGTGGAAGAGGGCACAAAAGTAATCATGCTTGCGCCCGATTCGGAAATGACAAGCGAGTTCATCGATATGACGGCACGTTTGAATTTGCTCGGCGCGGATGTTGTATCGGTTACGGATATAGACGACGTGGCGCGCATGTCCGTGGCGTCTTTGCGTATGCCGTCGGTTAAAGGCATGTTTGTACCGTTTGTGTATACCATGGCGATAGAATTGTACGTTGCGTATGTTGCGGAGGCGCTCGGAATAAATCCCGATACGCCGCGCAACCGCAAAAAGGTAACTATTACTAAATAATTATATCAAAGCAAAACGAAGAAGAGCTGCTAAGCGATATCGCCCGGCAGCTCTTTTAATTTATATCGATTCTTCGCGTAAGCGATATACATCGCACCGAAAATACATGCATTATGTATCTTGAGCAACAGAATAGCGTGGGGTCGAGGACGGCGCGCACGGTCGGCTTATATATGCGCGATGCGCCGAAATAACACTTAAATCGTATCTACAGATACAGATTGCGCTGTTTATTTGACGTAGTAGCCGGCGGAATCGTCTACCACAACATAGACGTTCGGGTGCGTTTGGAGTATGCTTGCGGGGCAATTTTCGCTTACGGCGCCGTTAACCATATCGCGTATGGCAGGGGCTTTGCTTGCTCCGCTTGCGAGCAGTATGACGGTTTTTGCAGACATTATGTCTTTGAGTCCCATGGTAACGGCATGAGTAGGAACTTTGTTTATGTCGTTATCGAAGAACCTTGCGTTGTCGCGACGAGTGTTTTGCTTTAATTCCACGACGTGGGTGTGAGAATCGAAGGGTGTGCCGGGCTCATTGAAACCGATGTGTCCGTTACCGCCTATACCGAGCAGTTGGACGTCTATCGGATGAGCGGCTACGAAGGCGGTGTACTCGTCCGCGGCTTTTTGCAAGTCTTTTGCAAGTCCGTCCGGTACGTGGGTATTGGTTTTGTCGATGTCTATGTGATCGAACAGGTTGCGGTTCATGAAGGCGCGGTAGCTTTCGGGATGAGTTACGGGCAATCCCACGTATTCGTCGAGGTTGACGGATATCATATCTTTGTAGCTGACGTTGCCTTTTTCGTAATCGGCTATCATTTCGCGATACAGACCTATCGGCGTGCTGCCGGTAGCCAAACCGAGCACGGCGTTTTTATTTACGAGAATTCCACGCATAATCTCGTATGCTTTTTTGCTCATTTCGTCATAATCCGACGTGTGTATTACAAACATTGTTGCCTCCTTTATAGGGGTATTCCGAGTAAATAAATTTTAGCACTTAATTAATTTTTTTGCAACGGAACTCGCGTCGCAAAAACGCGATGATAAATTTTTGTTGACAGTATTGTAAATGTATGTTACACTTACCCTATATATAAGATATATAATGTGCGCGCATAGCGCGCGCACGGGAGCATAAATGTTAGAAATCAGTCATCTGTATAAGAAGTACATGGGAAGCGAAAGATTCTCGGTAGAAGACCTCTCCCTTTCGCTTAAACCCGGCGAAATATTCGGCTTTTTGGGTCAAAACGGCGCCGGCAAGTCAACGACAATCAAGTGCCTTACGGGAATTTATCCGTTTACGTCGGGCACAATCAAGATTTGCGGCTACGATATAGCCAAAGATCCCATCAACGCCAAACTCAACATGGGCTACGTGCCGGACAACCACTCCGTATACGAAAAGCTTACCGGCAGAGAGTATGTCAACTACACAGCGGACCTGTACCGCGTAGGTAAGCGCGATCGCGACGAGCGGTTCGAGAAGTACGTCAGCCAATTCAAGCTCAACAAAGCCGTGGATAACCAAATCAAATCGTATTCGCACGGCATGAAGCAAAAAATATGCATTATCGCGGCTCTTATCCACAATCCCAAGCTGTGGGTATTGGACGAACCGATGATGGGTCTTGACCATCAATCGATGGTGGAGATACTCAAACGCATGGACGAGCATTGCGCGGAGGGCAATACGGTATTTTTCTCATCGCACAACCTGGACTTGGTAGCCAAAATATGCGACAGAGTCGCCATCATCAAGGACGGCAAATTGCAAGGAGTCATAGATCTGCACATCAAGGGCAACAAAGAAACGCTTGAAAAGACTTTCTGCGAAATTACCGCCACCGAGCAAGACTACATCAACGAACAAAATACGCTTATGCGCACCATATATTATACCGACAAATAGACTATGAACGTCAGAACGCTCCTCAAATTGGAGATTAAAAACAGATTCGGGGACTACAAATCAGCCAAAAACCCCTGGCTAAAATCCATAAGCACGGCGGTAGTTTTGGTTGCGTTGGTGTACGGCTTATATTGGGCAGCCGGGATATTCTTCCGCATGTTCGACAAAGCCGGCATATCGTACGAAGCCCTTGTAATAGTTTACTCCGTATTCTTCATATTCACGTTGGCTACCGGCATATCCGGCACGACCAAAGTTTTGTACTACAAAGGCGATAACGAAATACTTATGCGTTATCCGGTTTCCGGCGAGGAAGTCTTTATCAGCAAGACGTTGTTCCTCATACTGAGCCAAACAACCGTTACCGTTGTGGCTGTCGCGCCCTTCCTTGTCGCTTATGCGGAAGTCATGAACGTCGGCAAAGACTTCTACGGTATGATCCCGGTATCGATACTCTTCCTGATACTCATACCGTTTTTCCTGAGCAACATTTTGGCGATCCCCGCAATGCACTTTACAAACCGCGTGCGCAATAAGTTCGCGTTTATCATCATTTGCCTTGCGCTTATCGTGACGGCGATGTTCGCCGTGTACATGTTGCTGTTCGACAAGATGGTCGAATTTATGAACGATTCCGACTTCTCCGTCTTTGACGACGCTGTGGTCGACGTCATCAAGAGAGTTTGCAAATACTTGATTCCCGCCAAATATTTTGCCGATATTCTCGTGGGTAAGGAGCTGTATATAGCGTATCCCGTGCTCATCATGCTTACCGCGGTGACGCTTGTAGGGACAATGCTTGTCATAGTCAAGCTATATCCCAAGACTTTGCTTAATAACATAGAAGTGGAGGGTAGCGCCTTCCGCCACGTCACGCGTAACCATAGGCGCACGGTGTTCGGGACTTTGCTCCATAAGGAATTTTTGCAGGTCTTCCGCTCCGTAAACTACTCCTTCCAATACTTCGTGCTTGCCTGCGCCATGCCGGTAATGGTGTACTTCTGCAACAACATTACCATGCAGCTCGGCAAAAACAAAGTCGGCGAACAAATCGCGCTCGGCATGACGATGCTTGTCATGCTGATATTCGCGACGATAGTCATCTCGTTTGCGGCAACGTCCGTCAGCAGGGAAGGCGATAACTTCTACCACACCAAAGTCGCGCCCGTATCCGTCAGGACGCAACTGTTTGCCAAATTCCTGATGTACTTTATCGTGTCCGTGCTGTCTAACGGCATAGGCACCGGGGTGCTTGTATTTACCAAACAACTTGATTGGAAAGTAGGGCTTTGGCTGTTCGCGGTGGTGGAAATGCTGTCCGTGGGACTTACCCTTATATCGATGCGTAGGGACATCAAAAAACCGTACTTCAACCTGTCCGGCGAAGGAGAGGTCGTCAATAACAACGCGAGTACTACTCTGTCCGTAGCGCTCGGGTTCGTGGTAGCAATAGTAGAGAGCGTAACGTGCATGATACTTTCGTGGTGGGCGTCTTCCGGCGGCAAATCCGGTATAGCCGGCGTTACGATGGACATCCGCACGATGTACATAGTGTGTAGCGCGATGGCGCTCGTATTCCTTGTCGGGTCGATATTGATTTACTCTATCAACCTCAACAGGGATTACAATAGAATTGCCAAATAGCGTATCCCAAACACGCAGTTTGGGTACTCGGCGAAGCAGTAAAAACAAAAATGTGGCAACATGAAAAAATTTTTGGTAGGCATAATCTTCATAATTCCGATTATCGTCGTCCTTGCGCTTAACGCGACGGGCGCGATAATTCAGCGTACCACTCCGGTCAATCCTACCGGCTTGGACGTGCGAGATTCCGGCAATTCCGAGATAGGCAAAGGCGACGTGATCAAGGTTGACATCAACGACACGAACGAGTTCATCATAGTGGAAGTGTTGCCGACGATAGCCAAAAACAGGGAGATTTCATATGAGCGCGACGAGGACGCCGGCGACGGCGAAGTCAAGCTCGAACGCATTGGCAGCACCAACAGATACAGCCTTGTGCCGGTATCGATAGGATCTACCAAAATCACCATTCGCGCCAAGGCGAATATCAACGCGTACAAAGAAGTTTCCATACTGGTTACCAGCAACAAGTTGCAGTCGATAAACGTGTACGACGCGAACGGCAAAGAACTCGGAGTTTCGGCAGACGAGCAGTATGAGATAAGCGGCGCGACGCGTTTTTACGCCGATATCTACCCGGCGGAAGCGTTGTCCGGCAGTAACGTGGAGTGGCAAAGCTCCGTCCCGGACGTAGCCGTTGTCAGTGAAAACGGCGTCGTTACGCCCGTAGGGCACGGCGTTACGGAAATAACCGTCAGGGCAAAGGACAAGAACTCGGGATTCGTCACCCGTTCGTTTGCCGTAAGCACAGCCACGTGCGTGGCAAAGAGCAATACCGTATACTCTTCCGCGGAAGTGAACGAAGAGTACATCAGGAACAATTACGCGCTTTCCCCTAACGATACCGTCGTTACCAAGAACGCGGACGGCAGCTATACTCTGACGTATACTTACGCCGCAGGTACCGCGGACGAACAAATCTACACGCAAACGATAAAAGTGGAGGCGTGCGAAGAGGGCGCGGTAGGGTTTGCCGACGACATTACGTGCGTATACACGCGCAACGGCGTATATTACGCGAGGATTGCGGACTTGGCGAGCGGAAACGTCATTACGGACAACGTGACGTATTCGAGCAGTAATCCGAATGTGCTCGGCGTGGGCGCCGACGGACTCTTGGAGCCCGTTTGCGCGGGTGAAGCCACAATTCGCGTAACATACAACGGTCGCACTCTCGATCGGGTTTATACCGTCAAGGAACGCCCCGTGACGTTTGAACTCACCCTCGGCAGTGCGGACGCCAAGCTCGGCATACAGCTCAAGAGGGTATGGGGCTTCAAGTGGCTCCAAAAGACGGATACGGGATATTCCGTTACCGATAAATTCGCATTCGGCATTTACGGCGACAGCGGTGCGTTCGACGTTGCTTGGAGCGTCGATAACGATGAGTACGCCTCTTTGACGCCTACCGACGGCAACGGAGTATACATATCGTTCAAAGACGCCGCCAAAGGTCAAAAAATCACCTTGACCGCCGCCGTTATCGTAGACGGCAGGGTCGATACGCGCGCGAAACGCAGTTTCACGTTTGAGATGCGCAGTCGCACGGAAAGCGTCAACGTATACGATTTCGACCAAGTCAAGTACGTAAACGCCAATATGAAGTGCAACGATTTCGTATTGCAAAACGATATTTATGCGAACGCCGTTACGGAAGAGCTGACGGCAAGCATATACGGCAACGGTTTCAAATGGGACGCGTCCGGCATCCCGGACGAAGAGATGAACGCCAATAC
Organism: Ruminococcus bicirculans (ex Wegman et al. 2014); assembly: GCA_963642145.1. GTDB lineage: Bacteria > Bacillota > Clostridia > Christensenellales > DTU072 > Stercoripulliclostridium_A. The sequence continues at coordinate 27,559 of CAVIFU010000004.1, read as the reverse complement.
CGGCGCGATATACTATAATTTCTGGGAAGTCTGCACGATATTGGACGAACACGGATATTGGGCGGATGACGGTTACAGCATAGATTTCGACGACCTGATAGTCATCAACGCGCCGACGTTGGAAGAAGCCGTCAATCGCGGTTCCGGCATACGCGCAAGAGGCATATACAAAGAAACGCTGGACTATACGCACGGTACCAAGGGAGTGGCAGGCTCGAGATACGGAACATACGGACGTGTTGACGCGCCTAAGGAATTACCCGTCAACGTCAGGTACTGCCAAATCTACAACACGGATAGGGGCATAGAATTTGACGAGCTGAGCAATGCGACGGTGGAAGGATGTATTTTGGGCGATAACAACAATCACAGCTTGCTTGCCACGTACCCGAACGTCAATCATCGCAGAAAAGGCAACAATTGCGAGTTGACGTTACGCAATAATGTCATCAAGCAGAGCCAAGGTCCCGCCATCATCTTCATGCAGTCTTCCCCGGATAACGATTTCAGGGGCAATTACGCGCCGAAACTGACGATAGACGGTTGTTTGGATATCTACAACTGGAAAGAAGAGGAAGAATTCATAGACGCCATAACCAAGATGGTATTCCAGTACGTACTCGGATACGTAGAGAACGGCGAGGGAATTATCAACTTCTTCTCGGGTTCCGTATCGAAGATTATCAAGGAGGCGGTAGGCTCCGGCACCAAGGGCTCGGAGAAAATGTATTACGGCTATGCCGGCAAAAAATATGTAAGTATGGGCATATTCGAGTGCGGCGCGATGTACGAGTACGATAAAGATTGCACAACGATAGCCGACAGCGCGCAATTGGCTACGATAGAACTTAATTTCTGTGACGAAAGCGGTAAACCGCTTACGCCTAATTTGGGAACGATAGAGAGTATATTAAAGAACACCATGAACGTAGAAACGATAGGCAACACGTCGTACATTATTTGCCCGGACTTTACCGAAGGAGAGCCCGAAATAATGCCCGGAGACCCTGTGCCCAACAGCATAGAATTGTACAGCAAACTCAGAGGCGGTAACTTATGAAAAAATTCCTGATAGGCGTAATTTTTCTTATACCGGTAATTGTCGTTCTTGCGCTTAACGCGACGGGGGCTATTATCCAAAGCACAACGCCTGTTAATCCCACAGACATCATCGTCAAGAACTCGGATAACGTCGAGCTGAAACGCGGAGACATAGTCAAAGTCGATATAGAGGAAAAGAACGAGTTTTTGATATTCGAAGTGCTGCCGGGGATAACCAAAGACAAGACAGTAACTTACGAGATAGACGAGGACGCCGGCGACGGCAGAGTCAAACTTGAACGCATCGGCAAAACCAACAAGTATTCCGTCATCCCGAAGGAAGTAGGCATATGCAAATTGGACGTGCGCGCCACCGCCAACGTCAACATCGCTAAGGAAGTAACGATAAACGTAACGACCGACACCATAAACGACGTGAACATATACGACGCCAACGGCGACGCGATAGAAAAGAATCTGAAACTTACCGGCAGAACGCGACTCATAGCCGACATATACCCGATAGACGCGCTTGTCTCGGCGACTTGGAGGAGCGAAGACGATAGTGTAGCCACGGTAAATTCCAACGGCGTTGTCACGCCCGTGGGACACGGGGCAACCACGATCGTCCTCGATATGCGCGACAAAGACGCGAACTACCTCAGCAAGAAAATAGAGATCGATACGTACAGCTGTGTGGCGCGTACCGAGCGTGTTTATATTTCGAAATCGGACGGAATAACGTCAGACTGGGTACTACAAAATATCGCGCTGTCCCCCGCTTACACAAAAGTCAAATTGATAGAAGAGCAAGCGACTTTCAACAGATTCGAGCTTAGATACGAACGCGAAGGCGAGGACGCGCTTGTTTCCGACGTAACGGTAGTCAAGTGCGACAAGGGAGCCGTAGGATTCACGGACGGTTTGGACACCGTCTACACAAACAACGGTCCCTACACTACCGGCATAGCCTATTTGGAGACGGGCAAAAGCGTTTCGGGCGTTACATACGTAAGCAGTGCGCCGGACGTTCTCGAAGTGTCTTCGGACGGCGCGCTGACGCCGCTTAAAGCAGGCATTGCCACTATAACGGCGACATACGGCGGCGGTAGCGTCGATAAGGAATATACCGTTAAAGAGCGTCCCGTGACGTTTGAGCTTGCCTTAGGTACGGCGGACGCCAAACGCGGCATTCAGCTCAAACGCACTTGGGGGCTGTATTGGCTTACGGAGGCGGAAGACGGCGCGCTCAAACCTTGGGGCGCGGGCAAATGCTATAACCTTACCAGCACCTATAACTTCGGTCTGTTGGACGACAACGGCACCTTTGACGTCGCTTGGAGCGTTGACAACGAGGAATACGCGAGTTTGACGCCTACCGGTGTAAACAACGACGTGGACATCACTTTCAAAGAAGCGGTTGCAGGCAATTCCGTCACGGTAACGGCAACCCTTGTGGTTGACAACAGAAAAGTGGAGAGAGTCAGCCGCAGTTTCAAATTCTCTTTCCAAAGCAAGGTAAAGAGCGTCAATTTATACGACTACGAGCAAATGAAGGCGGCTATAAACGCGCAAGAATACGATCTCGTATTCCAAAACGATATTGTGGCTACATGCACGTACGGGTTGTTCTCGAGCATATACGGTAACGGCTTTACATTCGATTACGCGGAGCTTTCGGCACGGGAAAATAAGTGGACCTATTGGCGCGTTCTTTCGCCCAAAGTGATGTACGAATATAACGATACCTACGACCACCACAACAACATAAGCGAAGGCAAATTTATCATAGAGGACGTAGCCATTAAGGGCGCGAACAGCGTGGAGGAAGCCACCAATACCGGCGGTATGATAGAATTCCACACGATGGAAACGCCCATAGAGATACGCTATTGTCAAGTGTTTAACACTACGGAAGGGATTACCATAAACAGGTGTAAACAAGTGCTTGTTGAGGGCTGTATTTTCGGCGACAACTATCTTTCCTCTTTCAGTTTGAGCTATAGCAGCGAGTATTATTTTGAAGGTGATATCACGCTACGCAACAACGTGTTTAAGTCGTCGGGCGGCGCGGCGGTGCAATTGTATTTGGATATAACCAATTCCGAGACGATCAATAAGCCGATGAAAGCAAATATCAACGTCGAAGGGTTCATGGACGTCTACAATTGGAAAGAAAGTACGGAAATAGCGGAAATCGTAACAAAAACCATGTTCGTTCGCCTTAGGCTGGACGATAATGTTCAGGATCTGTTGATGAAAGCCGCGTCCGGCGTAGTTAAGGAAATAATCGGCGGAAGCGCGTTCGAGAACGCCTATTACCGTTACAACAACAAACAGTACGTAAGCTTTGGCATATTCGGCATAGGGCTGATGGCGACAGCGGACGTAAACAGAGTCCGCATTGACGAATCTGCTCAAATGAAAGCTTTCTCCGTACCGCTGAGCGAGAGCGATGCACTTACCGCCGTCGAGGGGGTGGTTACAAAGTTCATTTCCGGTGCTCCGGCAGGTCTTAAGTTAAGTAACGACTGTTACATAGTTTGTACCGACTTCACCAAGGGCGCCCCGTACATAGAGCCAGGCGATCCGGTCCCGAACAGCAAAGACCTATACTATGATCTTGTTAACGGCAGAAATGCCTAAAATATAAACAAGAAAAGAAGGAGAAAATATGGCAGTACCTGTTGCCCCCAAGGGGTGTTTACTCAAACTTTTGATTGCGCTTATCGTAATCGTGGTCATCTTAGCGGTGGCGTTTGTGGTTCTCATCAACCTGACTCCCGCTCAAGTCGGAATTGCGGATCTTGAATTATTCGACGGCAATTCTTTGCGCGACATGGGACTTGCGGACGTCAAATTCAAAGATTTATACAAAGAAATCAAGGCTATAATGAATCCCGACGAGTCCAAAATAGTGCAAAACGGTTATAGTGAAGAGGAAGAAACAACCAACGCTTCCGAAAACGTAAACAACAGCTCCATCGAGAGGAAGGAAGACGGCACGCCGGATTATTCTTCCATCGTCAAAGAGCCGTTGACCTACGACAAAGAGTACCTCATCGAGTACAACGATACGACTCTTGCGTACATATTCAACGCGGCAATCGCGGACGCGTCGAGCAATGCGTCGAGCGACGGTAGCTCCGAGGGACTCGAATACCTCTCTTCTCTAAACGTGGACATCAACGAGGTTACGGTGTCTAAGAGCGGACAAAACTATGTGTTGCGTATAGTTGCAAGTATCAGTTTGACGAGCATCAAAGACGAAGTCAAGAACGCGCTCGGCGGATTGAGCAGCATCGTAAGCATACCCGATCGCGTTTACGTGGTAAGTTATTCCACCGTTACCGCAGACGAGAACGGCAAAATAGTCACGACGTCCGATTCCTTGAAGATAAACGACGCCGACAACAAGATCGCGGACGCTATCTTCAAAGTCCTCGCCAAAAAGGCTAACGAAGCCGCCACCGAAGCTACCGGCGAAGGCACCAAGACGGACGCCGACTACGTCAACGACAAGATCGGCGAAGGCTTCTCGGAGTTTATCGCGCGCCTCGGTAACGTCGGCACCGCGACTGTCGACAATGACAAAGTAGTGGTATCCGGTACCGTTGAACTCGGCGCAAAGGGCGTAACGGATCACAAAATCACCGTTATAACCAACACGAAAGCCACCGTAGAGGAATAGATGATAGGAATTATCGTTGCAATGGAAAAGGAGCTCCGCTACATATTAGAGGGGCTCACAGACGTCAGAGAATGCGTTTATTACGGCAAATCCTTCTATGAAGGCGAGCTTAACGGCATAACGTTCGTAATTGCGCTCAGTGGTATAGGCAAGGTTAACGCCGCCTATACCGCCACTCTCATGATAGAGAAGTGCGATCCGACTTGCATAATCAATACCGGGATTGCCGGAGGCGTGGGCAGATTGCCCTACGGTTCAGTGTTGGTGGTAGAGTCCGCCGTCCAATACGACTGCGATACCACAGCCTTCGGAGATCCCTTAGGCACCGTAAACGTCAACGGCGAGAACAAAGTTTACTTTGAAACAGACGTCGAGTTGCGCACCATGCTTGCCCTCGGCACTCCCGGCTCCGCTTGCGGTATCGTCGCTACCGGCGATCGCTTTGTCTCCGACAGCGCGTTTTGCGCCCGTCTCAGAGATGAATTCAACGCCTCCGCATGCGATATGGAATGCGCCGCCATTGCCGAAGTCGCCTACCTTGCAGGAGTCAGATTCGGAGCAATCAAAGTAGTAAGCGATTCCGCCGACGATTCTGCCGGCGAAGATTATATGACCTTTGCCGATAGGGCGTGTAGGCTTAATGCTGCAGCTATTTATAGAGCAATAGCGCGCTCTTGAACAACGAACCACGTAGTTCGCGAGATGTGTGCTATACGCGGTTCGTAACTTAAAGAGCATACTTTTGCATGCACATACGGGCAAGCCTCGGAATATAATTATAATTATTCGGAGGAGTATGGAACATTTCGGAACGGACGGCATAAGAGGCGAATCGCATATATTTACCGAGGCGTATTTGTCCGAGATCGGCAAGGCGCTTGTATTTAAGTTCGGCGCAACAGCTTGCGTAATGGCAAGGGATACGCGCGTATCCGGAGAACGCATCGCGCGCACTCTCGGAACAATATTGTCCGGCTACGGCGTCAGAGTGCTGTATGCCGGCATTTTGCCTACTCCGGCTCTCGCATACCTAACGCGTGTGTACGGCGCCGGATTCGGCATCATGGTGAGCGCGTCGCACAATCCGCCGGAGTATAACGGCATCAAGGTGTTCGGCGCAAACGGTGGCAAAATCACCACAGAGGAAGAGACAGAGATAGAAGGGTATATGCTTAGCAACGCCGAACCGCGCCACGCGCGCGGATCGATGTCCGAGATCGACGGCGGCGAGGAGTATATTACGCATTTTTCGACTTTTGCCGGGAGAACGCTCAAAAATATGCGGCTGTTGCTCGACACCGCCAACGGCGCCACAGGCGCGCTTGCACCGGAGTTTTTCCGTCGTCTCGGTTGCTATGTAGAGGCTGTCAACGGGCAAACCGACGGCGTTAACATCAACGTGAATTGCGGAGCGACTCACCCGGAAACGCTCCTCAAAACGGCGCAAGAAGGCTCGTACGACTTTGCTTTCGCCTTCGACGGGGACGGCGACAGGGTCATAGGCGTGCGCAACGGCAAAATCATTGACGGCGACAAAATGCTTTTTGTAATATCGCGGTACCTCTACCTCGATAAGGGCGTCGAACCTCCCGTGGCGGTAGGCACGTTGACTACCAACGGCGGTACCGAGGCTTCGCTGAACCGACTCGGAATCAAGCTCGAACGCGCGGACGTCGGCGACAAATACGTCTACGAACGCATGCTCGCGACGGGAGCTCCCGTCGGCGGTGAAAAGAGCGGACACATCATCATCAACGACCTCGGCAAAACGGGGGACGGCATAGTGACGGCAATGACATTATGTCTTGCGCACGCGGACGTCGGATTTGACTTTTTGGACGACATGGTTACTTACCCCGTTGCGGAAACCGAAATTTTTGCGGACGATCGCGCCAAAGAGATTTTCCGCGCGTCCGAAGAAATCAAAAATTACGTGGCGTCCGTAACGGGGAACGTGCGCCTTGTGGTAAGACCGAGCGGTACCGAGCCCAAAATTCGCATAACCGCAGAGGCGGAAAGCTACGAAAAAGCACGCAAAATATCCGATGAAGCCGAGGAATTCATAAATCGAACCATTTGCAACAAAATCAAACAAACAGCACCCGAATACGATTGTTCGGGTAACCAAAATAGAGAAAATGCGTACAAGACTGCGGAGGATTTCGAAAGCGCGGGCGTAACGGTCAAAGATATATCCACGACGTTTGTCGAAAAAAGCGTCACCTTGGGTGCGGGCGTCGTGCTCTATCCGATGGTAGCCCTATGTGGCAACACGAAAGTGGGTTCGGGCACGGTGATATACTCTTTTACGGACATAACGGACACGGAGATAGGCAACGATTCTCTGGTGCGTTCCGTCTACGCTGTGGGAGCAAAAATCGGTTCGCGCACCACGGTGGGTCCGTTTGCCTGCCTTAGGAAGGGCGCGGTAGTCGGCGACGATTGCAGGGTAGGAGATTATGTCGAGGTCAAAAATGCCGTGCTCGGCAACGGCGTCAAGAGCGCGCATCTCGCGTACATAGGGGACGCGGAAGTAGGAGAAGGCACGAACGTAGGTTGTGGAACGGTGTTTGCCAATTACGACGGCAAAATAAAGCAGCGCACGCGCGTCGGGAAGCATGTTTTTATAGGTTGCAACGCCAATTTGATAGCGCCGCTCGACATCGGCGACGAGGCTTACATAGCCGGCGGCAGTACGGTTACGGAAGACGTTGCGGAAGGTGCGTTTTGCATTGCGCGGAGTCGTCAGACCGTCAAAGAGAACCGTGGCAGACGAAAAAAATAGACCTCCGAAAAGCGCGAAATCGCGGTATTCGGTCGCGTGCGCATAGCACGCACGGTAATTTTATAGTAAATATACGCGCGCTCACCTTGCGCGCGTTTAATTTATTATATATAATATAGCCATATTCGACTACATTCGGAGTGTACTTATGGCTAAACTCAGAGTAACGGGCAAACGTTACACACGTAACGGCATGCTTGGTATCAGCTTAATCGTCGTCGCGGCAGTGGCGATCGCAGCCCTGATTGTGGGCTTTGTCGTGCTACCGAATTACGCGCAGGTAGAGGACTACAAGACGCCGGAAATCATAGGAATTTCCATCCCGGACAACGCCATGATAAGCGTTAACGCGGACTTGACCACAGTCTATGCCGTCGTGCGTTACGACAACGGAGAAACCAAAAAGGTTCCCATCTCCGAGCTTGTCTACGACGGGCTGGACGTCAGCAAAGAGGGTGAGTGCAAAGACGTAATTCTCAATTACGGCGGATTTACGCAAAAGGTGGATTTCAACGTCGTACCCACGCAACTCGTAGTCGAATACGTTGCGGGCACCGGCGGTAGAATCGACGGCACTGCCGAACAAAAAGTCATCGCAGGCGGCAACGCCGATACCGTCCGAGCCATAGCGGACGAAGGTTATTATTTCTATGAGTGGTCGGACGGCAATCCCAACGCTTCCCGTACCGACAAAAGCGTAAGCAAGAGCATGAAGCTCATTGCAACGTTCAAAAGGCAAAGCTACACGGTGGTATTTTATTATCCGGACGGCACCACTTCACGCGAACAAACCGTTTTGCACGGCGAAAAGCCGACTTATATCCCGAAAGAAAGCGAAGGCGAAATGCAACTGTACGGATACAAATTCGTCGGTTGGGACAAAGATTATTCTTCCATCATCCAAGATACCAACATCATGCCCGTGTTCGAAAAGTATGCGGTTGACTTCCATTTGGATATTACTACCGACAAAGAGGGCGTGAGCCTCGGAGGCGCCGCTTCCAACACGGAGATTTACGATTATTACGAGAGAGAAGAAATTGCGACCGTGCGTATCGCGCCCTATTCGGGTCGAAAGTTTATAGGCTGGTCCATACGCAATACCGAGGGCAACTGGATAGATCTTGCCACTAATGCGTCGGCTACGTCCATAGCGGTAGGGACAGGCGGTAAGACGATGAGTTTCTCCTCTTCCAACACGGACAACACCGACGAGTACGTGTTATCGTTTACGCCGCCTAAGGAGGGCGTTGACGACTTGTATGTCAAGGCGCATTTTGTCTTTGTGGAAAGTACGATAACGTTTTCCAACACATTGGGCGAGATCAAGATAGGCGATTCCGGTAGCAATGCCGTGACTTTGCCTTACGGCGAACCGATAGGCAAATATTACGATGTGGAAGATTTAACCAAGCTTACCGCCGTAGGCAACACTTTCAAGGGTTGGTATATCGAAAACGGCGCGACCAAAGAGGACGGCACGCCGGTGTACGTCACCAACGATACCATCTTCGAGCAAAACGCCACGTTGGTTACCGATTGGCAAAAGAATATCGAGACGGTTGTCTTCCTCAAAGGCAGTAGCGATTACGACGCCGATTTTGAGGATGAGGCGCGCGGCTATGACTCGACTTACAAGGGAAGAGTCGTCAAAGTGCGCTACAACGACAAAATAGCCGATTCCGTACAATTTGATTATCCGGACATCACCCCGCACAAAGAAAACTATACGTTCAAGGGCTGGTTCCTTGCCGACGCGTCCTACGCGCCCACTTCCGTAGCGATAGACAGGACTTACGTCGTCCAAAAAGACGTTGTTTACGTCGTGCCGGTATTCGAGGTCAACACCAAGTCTCTCAACGTGTACATCAACGGCTCCGGTACCGCTTACGCGGTGGAATCCGTTGAGGATATAGACGGCACCGTTTATGAGAAAGAAACGCCGATCTCTTCCGGAATCGACATGCCGGTAATTTCGGATTTCAAGTTGAGGTTCCGTCCGAGCACCGGTTATTCTCTCGTAAGCGTAGTTATCAACGGCGACGAGAACACCGGCATCTTTGCAAAGGAAGGCGCGTATTACGACGTTGATATAAAAGCGTTAATCGAGCAAAATTACGTCGTTGAAGCTAAGTTCTCCGTAGAAGAGTATGAGATCTACGTAGTCAACGGCACCGGTAAAGCCGGCGTAGTCTCATATAACGAGATAGGCGCTCCGGACGAAGAAAAGCAATATATCAAAGAAAACGGCACGGTTACCGTGGGATACGGCGCGGGCGTTTACTTTGAAATCACGCCTCCGGAACATAAACGTATCCTCAGCGTGACAGTGGGCGGCGTAGGTCGCACGGATATCCCGTCTGACGCGAGATATTACTCATTTGCGGTGGAAAACTGCGTCGCCGACGTATCGGTAACGATAGTTTACGGCGATGTAACGTATACCGTCAAGTTGCCCTCGGACGATAACGCCAACGGCAGTATCGTAGCCGATACGACGGGCGATATTAAAGAGGGGGACAAGCCTTCGTTCACGGTTACGGCAGACGACGGCTACTACATCAAGAGCGTGCGCGCGAACGGCACCATTGTCGATCCGTACGCTTTGCGTGAAGGCTACAAGGTAATCGGACTGAAAATCAACGGCAAAGACGAATACGCCGATTTGAAAAACGGCGACTATCGCGTGACGCAAATGGAATTTATCATAGACGGCATAAATTGCGATACCGAGTTTACCGTGGAGTACGACAAGCTGTATTATAAAATCAAGGCGTCGTACACCGGCGGCGTGGGCACGGTAAGCGAGTCATTCGTTGCGTATTACGGAGACTTTGCGTCCGTTGAAGCCAATACGTCGGACGGATATTACATCAAGTCGTATAAGGTTACCTCCGACGCGATCAAAGACGAGAATGAGTACGTATACAACGACAGGACTCGGACCGGGTTATATACGATAAAGAGCGTTGAGGCGGATTACACGATAGTGTTTACGTTCGCAAGAGCGACGTATTACGCGACTTTCTCGATCGGCGACAACCTCACCGTAACGTATGACGACGTAACGACAAGCGATTCGACCTACACGTTCGCGTCTTTGGGCAGCGGACAAAACGCCGAATTCGTCATCAAAGCCAAAGAAGGTTACAGGATTTCGTCGATCTCCTACACCAAATCGAGTAGCTCCGAGCAAGTCAATGAGCCGATAGGTTACGAAACCACCGAGTACAGCCTTACTTTGAACAACATAGCGGATAACTATTCCATAGCCGTTTCGGCAGCTCCTATAATGCTCGATTACCGCGTCTACTTCCTAAACGTTGACAAGGCGCAGAGAATTTGCATCAACGGAGGGGAAGATCTTGCGAGCAAGCCCGATTTTGTCACCGGCACTCTGATATACGGCAATCCGCTCACCGTTACGGTCAACCCCGTGGACGGTTACGAGGTAAAATCGGACGGCTCCTTTACGGTAAACTCGGGGGATACATCGTCGTCCTACACGTACAAGCCGTTTGAGGGCGACTACGTAAAGAGCGACAGTTACGGACAGTACACGCTTGCTACGGAACGCGATGAGTTCGACACCGAAAAGATTTTGGGTTACACGTTGGAAATTCGCGACGTCAAGACGTCCGTAGACGTATATGTCTACTTACCCAAAAAATCCGACGATATCTCCAAGAAGGAGTCGTATACCGTAACCGTCGATTATTGCGGCAACGGCACGCTGTCGTCGAGTGCGGAAACAGAAACGGTTGACGCCGGCAGCAGCGTAACGCTTACGGCAAAGTCGGATTCGGGATACACGCTCAAAGCCTTGACGATAAACGGCGCCTCCGTCCAAGCGGATGGCAACGGCAACTACGAGATAACCAACGTGGATTGCGACATAGACGCGTATGCGGTATTCGGCGAGGAAATCTATACGGTACGCACGGATGTAGGCAATAACGGCATGGTTTCCGTAGACAAAACGACGGTAAGCGCGGGCGAATCTTTGAACATCAAGATTATTGCCGCTACCGGATATGTTTTGGATACCTTTGAATTGGAGATAGGCGGTAAGCCGATAATTCCGTCTTACACGCAGAGCGCCGTTGTAGAATACACTCTCGACGCGAAAAACATAAACGGCAACATAGTGGTAAGAGCCAAGTTTGCGGGCAAGCAGTACACTTTCAAAGAAACGCACAACAAAGAAGGCGGTAGCGTGACCGGACTCGGGACCACGGGTGAATCTGAACTCGTATACGGCACGTACACCGCTATCGATATAGTCGCCAACGACGGCTTCTACATAGGCGAGATAACCGTAAACGGCTCCACGTACGATCCGGCTTCGCTTACAAACGGCGTAATCTACAAGGACGGCTCCAACAACGTGAAGTCCGGTACGCTCAAATTGTTCGTCTCGGAGGCATCGGATATAACGATAACGTTCTTACCCAAAGTCTACGGCATAACGATCACCGATACTCTTGGCGGTGAAACTTTGGCGCGTAAGGGTAACGGCGCATTCGGCAAGGCAAGCACTCTGAGCCTGAGCGCCGGCGACAGCGTAACCGTCAAGCTTGTGGCGACTGCCGGTTACCATATCGCAAGCATCAAGGTTGACGGCGAGTCTATCGAATCGTGGCGCGAGGCGGGCATCGACACCAACGCCATGTCAGAAGCGGTCATAAAGATTAAAGACTCCGTAACCGACAACATCATAGTGGCTGTCGAGTACGCCTTAAACGAGTATCAAGTTAAAATAAACGTTACCAACAAGAGCTTGAATTTTGCGGCCTACGACGTAACGCCTTCCGCCTACGGCACAGTCACGATTGCCGGGCGCGAAGGGGAAAACGGCGTTTACGGCGGTATAGCTCACGGTAGCGACATTAAGTTCGTTTTGGCGCCCAGAACGGCGAGGGGCTACTATATATCTCGATTCGAGATCACCTATGGCGACGATAGCACGGATAACCTCATAAACAATATCAACGCCAACGGCGGCAATTTGACCATCTCCGGAATTTCGCAGGACATCCAATCCGTAACGGTGGAATTCAAACGTCGCACCTATAAGTTCACGCAGAGCGTGGAAGCGGACAACCAAGGCTCGAACTTCATTTGTAAGGCGACCACGCCCATCGAATTTTTCAATCCCTACGCGCCGTCCGCGGATGTCGTTTTGGATAACGGTTTGTATGAGTACGGCATCCTTTATAGGCTGAACGTCGATCCCGGCGACGGATACGAACGTACCACGTTTACCATCGGCGGTGAGGACAGAATGCTTGCAGTGGCGTCTACAAGCTATTATACGAGCACGATTTCGTCCGACTTAGCGATAGTCGTTAAGTATACGATCAAAAAGTACCAAGTCGCGATGAAAGGCAATGCCAACGGCACTTACGAAATCAAGACGTACGCGGAAGGTTCCTATTCGACGGAAATAATCGATCCCCAAGAGAGCAAGACTTACGAAACGAGCAGCGGCGTTATTACCGTGGATGATGAAGGCAACATTTACGTTACCCACGGCACGCGGTTGAAGTTTGTGGCAAAGCCCGATTCTGAAAACGGTTATTATGTCAAATCGTACAAAGTCAACGATACTCCCATAGTCACCGGCGGTGCGGACGGAGAAAAAGAAACCGATACCGTCATAACGTCAACGACGGTAGTCGGCGTCGAGTTCGCCATACGCGAGTACTCGATAAGCGTGGGTGCGGTTAACGGAGGTACGGGACTTTTGAGTAGCGGAAGCGTGGAGTGGGACGGTTCCGTAACACTCAGGGTCAGCCTGTCCGAAGGCTATGAGCTCACCGGCGTTTCTGTCAACGGCAACCCCAATAATGACGCATTCGGCGCCATCGGCAGCAAAGGACTCGGTTCTTACATACTTGCCAATATCAAGGAGAACATAACGTTTACCTTGACGATTGAAACCAAAAAGTACAATGTTACTTTCAGCGGAGATTACAATGCCGTCAAAACCATTGAACGCGGAGGCGTAATCGTCAAGACGCTAAATGCAGTAAGCGGCGTTGTCGTCAACCAAAACGTATTCGGCAAAACGTCGTGGAGCGCGTTTACTACGGACGATCCTTCCCAAATCGATGAAGAAGGCGTCCTGCCCGGCATACGCTTCTTTGACGCGGTAACGCTGTCTTTGACCGCGCCCGACGGTTATCGCATAAGCTCTATCAAAATAGCCATGGATAACGACGGCGGTTTGGAAACCGTACTTGTTTCCGACGCAAGTAAGCTTTCCGCCGACGACGGCAGCGGTAAACGCACGTATACGATTTCTTCGGTTAAAGGCAATATCACGCTCTCTGTCAAGTACGAAATCAAGACCTACGACATAGAGTATAAGCAAGTAGAAGGCGGAACCTATCGCGATACATCCACGACAAAGGTCAGCCATCACGAACTTGTGGCGTTCGATATGGATTCGGATTTCGGATATTACCTGACGTCGTTTACGATTAACGGCGTTCAAGTGCCCGTACAGTACAGTAAATCGGATAAGTCGGACAAATCATACAGCTACTCCACTACGCATGGCAGCACTAAACTCGAGGTAAACAACGAGCTTGTCAACGGCAAAGAGAAAATTGTCGTTACGCCTAATTACGAGAAACAAAGTTACGGCGTATCGTTCTATATAGATTCCAAGCCTATCATCGGCGGATATACGGACGATCACCTCAAAGCGACAATAAAGGCAAATCGCATATATTACGATGCGGTAAATCCAGGCATCGTCACGTTGGACTTGGAGCGCGGTTACAGCATAAGCAACATAACCTTGTACGGCAGACCTAAGAACGAAGCCACCGAGCAAGTGTCATTAGATATTCTTGACGCCAAGGCGAGCGAGATAGGTATAATGCTTGACGCAAATGTACTCAAAATACTCGATTGCCATTCCGCTTCCGGCAGCACGTTGTACATTTACATCAACTACACAAAAGATACCTACGCGAGCTCCACGAATATGCTCCTTGCGGAGGGTAGTGCAAACGAGAACAAAGCGGTCTATATTAGGGAATCCGAAATTCCGACCGTTTCCGGAAACAAAGCGTTGAACTTTAGCGCGAGCTATTCCGACGGCGTAGCTTCCGGCAGTAAGCATGAATACGGCACGGTTGCCACGTTTACGGCAGGCATACATTCCTCCGCGGTTGACAAATATTCCTTCGAGGGCTATCAAGAACGGATAAACGGCGTATGGCAGTACGTAAAGAGCGGAGAAAACGATATTACCCTGACTTCTGGCGGTAGCGTGCTCACGTACACCGTTACGGGAGACAGAGAATTCCGCGCGGTATACTATCGCGTTTATACGATTACGTTGCAAGTCTATCCCGAGTATAAGTATACGAGCGGTTCGTTCATAAGCGGAGACCCCGACATGATGACTTACAGGCGGTACGCCACCATGACGGCAACGGTTGTCCACGGCGAAGCAGTCGCCAACAACGCCGCCGACAACGTAATGCCCGATGTTGTAGGCAATACGGAAACTTTGAAGGACTTGGACGGCAACGAAAAAGACGGAACATATACCTATCGCGTCAAGAGCGGCGGTAAACTCTCGTTCAGATACAACGATTCCTACATGTCCACCAACCCCACCAACGGATGCTCTTACAGCGTATTGCAAAATGACGGCACTCTCAAAGCGGAGTTGGAGTATGCCACGGCAGGCGTAGGTACGTTGGAAGACAGAACCGTTTACGCTTACCTCAAAAACAAGGTTTACGCGAGCTTCCTTGTGGAGACCGTGGGATCGCGCACGGCAAACGAAGGCGGTATCGTTACATACCAATTGAATGCGGGTACCGTGACGTCGCTCAAAGAGAACTCTTTGTCGTTTGACGCCGGCAGTAAGGTGACGATAACCATAGTCCCCAACACAAACTTCCGTTTCGATAGTATTTTTGAACTGCTGTCCTCGTCTTCGAGCGATTCGGATTACAAAAAATTCAATACGGTATATACGCCATTGGAGGATACGGAAAACGGCTCAGTCAAGATTACTTACTACAATTTGAAAAACGAAGTGGTTTCCGATCCCCAAAATTTTGCAGATATCGGCAAGGTAATCGTTACGCTCGACAACGTGGCGGAGAACTCCATATTCAAGATACGTTTCCGTAAGCGCATTGCCTTTACGCGTAGCGTTGCGTTGATCACGGATGAGGGCGACAGCCCTAAAGACTACCTAGGTCTCGGTTACCTGCCGGGGACATCCGAAGAAGGCACCTACGATTACGGCGATACGGTAAATCTACAAATATTCGACGGCTTGGATGATACGGATTGGAACAGGCGCTATCAATTTGTGGGATACTTCATCAACGGCGTCAACGCATATACTCAGCTTGGGCAGAATTATCCGAGCAGCAACAAGTATGATGAATATATTCAGTCGTTCATATTGGACAACCTGAGCGGATACGCCAACGGCGTAAACATTGCGGAGGAGTCCAACAAGAACAAAGAGGGCGCTTACAAAGTAGATATTGTCGCGCGGTTCGTGCCGGTCTATAACGTAGTCATTGAGAACGAGTACCTTGCAGGTGAGAACGAGTATTTGGACGCGGGTCAAGTTGCCGTAACGGCGGTAATGTATGACAGCACGTTGCCCACGTACTACGCAAACAGCGTCATTGCGGAGCCCAAGACGTCCGAAGCAAATACAGACGTAAGCTTTACCATGCTCGGCAAGCTCAATTCCATAAGCTTAAGCGACAAGACGTCGGCGACTTCCGCGTACAACACGTGGTCGGATAATACGATCACTTTGAATTGGATAGGCACTACCGGATCGGGATTCAGATTCGTAACTTGGCAGTACCTTGCCTATGACAAAAATACGAATGAGGCGGAATGGAAGGACATACCGTATGTCGATCCCAAGTCGCAAACCAACCTTGTGACAAAGTCTACGTTCACCTTCCCGATTTCAGCGTTGTATTCCACATCGTATATGGCGTACCTCAATGAGGACGGCACCGGACCCGATAAGACCGAGTTCACGGCTTCGGTATACGATAACGACGGCACGCGCACCGGCGAAAGAGAGATATATGCTATCAGAATACGTCCGATGTATCGCAAGGTCGAAAAAATCACGCTCGTGCAGTCGGTTGCCGTCAACGAGGCGAATAAATTCAACGACGGAATAGGCGACGTCGAACCCAGAATAGCCGGCACCGGACTGAGTGAAGGCGAATTCGATTACGACACCGTGCAAAGGTTGTTGCCCTCCACAATCGACGGATACAAATTCGAAGGTTGGTATATAGGCGAAAACGGCGAAGGCGGTAGAACCTCCCTCAACGTAGTTGCGAACAAAGATGATAGTGATTACAGTGTGAACGGAGTGTACTTCAAGCTTGTAAATGACAAAATCGCGGACGAAGAAACGGGCACGTCCATATACTGTTCGTATGACGAGGAAAGCGGAGAACTGAAGATTATAGCGAAAGACTCGTATAAGATTTTCGCGCGGTACACCTCGGTTTACACAATGAACTTCCGCGTGACGAACGTATCCGGATACTCCGAACTTTTGACAGACACTCTTCCGAACCTCTTGGTTTACGAAGCCGACGCGGATGGCAATTTCGGTGAAGAGCCTAAGTATGAGGGTCGCTCGGTTCAAATCACCGATGTTGCGGTCGGTACCAAATTCAAGGTCATGCTGTCTACCGGATACAGAGGCGACATAAACGATCCCGTTTACTTCAACCCCGTATTCGACAGATGGGTCGGAATAGAATCCGTAAATTCCAACAATTCGGACGTATGGGGTACCGATTCCGCAAATAGCGGTACCCATATGCCTACGTTCAAGGAAAAATCAGAATACGAAACGATGACCGACTGGGCGGCGGCTTACAACGATGAACTCGGAGCCGCTCAGGCAATAATCGGTGCGACCGACAACAAGACGGTCACATTCAAATTCCGCACTTACGGAAGGCTTGAATTCCACAACGTATATCCGGGGGCTTCCTTACAGCTTCCCGCGTCGCTCGCAAAAGCCATTATCGACGGTTACGGTGATTCCGCTATTTACTTTGTCAACGACGATGACGGAGACGGCGAAATAATCATAGAGGATATTCCCATCGAACAGGGCGTCACGTACGACGGCTCGGTATCCGGCGATTACGCAATCAAACTCATATCGAGCATGGCGTCAATGGCTAACGGCAACGTCAACTACGGCATTAACTTTGACGGCTCTTACGTTACTTCCAAGGTTCAACACGTCGTGTATTACGATACGGCAACTTATAACGTCTACAAGTGGGTAGAAGATAAATTGGAGGAAACCAAAGTAACCGAAACGAGCGATATGAGCTATCCGTTTGCAAGCAGTGACGGCAAATACGGTGACGGCAGCAAGGAGAATCCGTTCTACATCGAAACGCTTGACCATTTGCGCAGCATAGACAATATGTACATCGGCAATGAGTGCAACTTGACGTATACGAAAGACAACCAAACTCAAAAAGTGTACTTCAAGCAGATAGCGGAGATAGACCTCGGCGACGTAAGCGATTCTTTGAGCAGTCCGCTATGCGCGCAAGGTAACGGCTTTAACGCCGTGTATGACGGCAACGGCAATCTACTTAAAAACCTCAGCCTCTCGGCGAGCGGCGACTATGTAGGTTTGTTCGCAAGAATCAGTAATGCGGAAGTCTATAACCTCCGAATAGGCGATACCCTTATCAGCGCGAGTGCGTCATCGTATGTCGGCGCGTTGGCGGGAGGAATAAGCGACTCAAAAATCGGTAACATTACGCTAGAAGGCACCTCCTCGAAAAATATTGTCGGCAGTAACTATGTCGGCGCGTTGGCAGGAGAAGCTAACGGAACAAGCATCGATAACGTCAAGGTTTCCGGCTACACGATAAGAGCTATTGCAGGCGCGTCTTACAACGGCGTATACTTCGGCGGAGCCGGCGGTATAGTCGGCGCACTCGGCAGCGGATCCACCATAACAAACAGCTCGACGGAGAAAGTAACGGTAATATCTCCCTACGCCGCGGGCGGTATAGTAGGTTCCGTACTCGAAAACGGCGATGCCGCAACGGTGGAATCCGTGTCAAATTGCACGGCTACGGATCCCAATTTGACGACTGGCAACCTTGCCGCAATCGGCGGTATAGCGGGTTCGGTTGCCAAGAACAGCAACATCGTAGAAAGCACTGTGAAATTCACGCGTGACGCAACCATGGTTTCGCAGAGCGTGTACGGCAACCTTACCGTTGACGATAACTTCATGTACTCCTCATACGGCGTCGGCGGCATAGTCGGCTTCAACGCAGGCAACGTGGCGAGTTGCTCCTTAGAAGCTCCGGCAACGTACAGATTGACGTTTAAGGGCACCATCTCCGGCGGTATAGTCGGCGTCAACCTCGGTAGCGTCAGGGACGCAACGCTCAGTTCTCGTATCTACGCTTCCAGAGAGAAAGGCAACGCCTACGAGGGCGGTATGTACGGCGGTATTGTCGGCTATAACCACGGAACGGGCACAATCACCGGATCGACCGTATCGAGCCCCGTAGCCGCAAGTAACGACTACACGATAAGCACCGCGTTAATCGAAGTGGTTACGCTCGGCGCTTCCTACTATACTCCGACTAGCGGCGGTAACGGACCCATGCATGATACGCTCAGTGCCGATAACTCCACCATTTACGTAGGCGGCATTGTCGCTTACAACAAAGGCGGCTCGGTAGAGAATAACGTTTATAGCGGAAACAACTCCAAGATCATGGTCAACAGGCGTTCCAATAACGCAAACGCCAATACCACTTATATAGGCGCGGTGGCAGGTTACAGCACCACCGATAAGATAGGCAATACAACGTCATCGTCGGCGGCGGTTTACATCAAGTTCTTGCATTATCTGTATGTGGATCTTTCTTCCGGCGCAACGGCGCAAACCGTCAACCTCAACATGGGCGCGGCAAGCGGCAACGGCGTAGGCTCGAGCAATATGACGGTTAACGGCACCGCCGAATACATAGGCGGCGGCACCAAATACACGCCCAAGTCAAAGGAATTCTTCAAGACGGGAACATTCTACGCAAGCGGATATAGTTCGGGTTCCGCGCAAGTCAAATTCTACGGACTTACGAGTCAGAGTGCTTCGAGCTATGTAACCACAGATTGGAATAACGAGGGCGCAATCAAAGACGGTAAGAGTAGCGGCAAAGTCTATGCCTCGGATTGTGTAGAAGACGTATATAACACCTTTACGCATATTTGGACATATAGCGGCGCTTTACGTTACGTAAACGTAAGCGTCGGTTGATAAAAACCCAATCCGAAAGAGCTGCCTGCTAAATTGGGGTTCACCTCAATTAGGTAGCTCTTTTTTTGTGCGGAGTTTTCCGTTGCTCGGCGCATCCGAGTCAAGCCGAAACGGCATAACGTCATCGGGATTACTATATGACAAATAGTTTAGTATTGGTAAACAAAAATAAGTTTAATAATTATAATCAAAATGTTTGACAGCAGTGTTACGTCTTGATATTATATGCGTATCGAACGGCGCAAATTGCGCCTAAAACGGAGGCTGTATGGAGATCGGAGCAAAAATCAAGTCTATCAGGTTGCGTCGCGGCTTAACGCAGGAGGAACTCGCCATGCGCGCCGAGCTGACCAAGGGCTTTATCAGTCAGTTGGAAAACGATCTCGCCAGCCCGTCGATCGCTACGCTTACGGACATTTTGAACGTACTCGGGGTGACTCTTCAACAATTTTTTGCAGAGGAGAAGGACGAACAAGTAGTTTTCGGCAAAGCCGATTTCTTTGAGTCCGCAAACGGCACGGGCACGAGCACTTGGCTTATTCCCAATTCCCAAAAGAACGATATGGAGCCGATAATGCTTATCCTGCCCGAGGGCGGCGAAAGTGAAGTAAGGTATCCGTTCGAGGGGGAAGAATTCGGTTACGTCGTGGACGGCAAGATAATTTTGGAAGTCGACGGCAAACAGCACACCGCCAAGCGCGGGGAGGCATTCTACGTAGACGGCGCGCGCGAACACAAAATAATCAACGCGGGCACGCGTGAAGCAAAAATAATTTGGGTAACCACGCCCAGCAATTTTTAGAGGTTAGCATGGAAAAGAACACCAAAGACGCCATTATCGAGTTGAAGAACATATGCAAAGACTATGACGGCAAACCGGTAGTCAAAAACGTCAGCTTTGCCATCAAGCGCGGAGAGTTCGTAACTTTTTTGGGACCTTCGGGTTGCGGCAAGACTACTACGCTCCGTATGATTGCCGGGTTTGAAAAACCGACTTCCGGCAGCATAATGTTCAACGGCAAGGATATTACCGATACTCCTCCACACCTACGCAACGTAAATACCGTTTTCCAGAAGTACGCGTTGTTCCCGCACCTGAACGTTTTTAACAACATAGCGTTCGGACTCAAAGAGAAGCGCGTGCCTACCGGCATAACGTACAAAGACCGCAAGGGCAACGAGTACGAGAAGTTGCGCAAGCTTACCAAGTCCGAGATAAAAGAAAAAGTCAACGCCGCCCTTAAACTTGTCGACCTCGAAGATTACGGTCACCGCAACGTAAACAGCTTGTCCGGCGGACAACAACAGCGCGTAGCCATAGCAAGAGCGCTCGTCAACGAGCCGGAAGTATTGCTCCTCGACGAGCCTTTGGGCGCGCTGGATCTCAAAATGCGCAAGGATATGCAAATAGAACTTATGAATATGCATAAGCAAATAGGCATAACCTTTATTTACGTTACGCACGACCAAGAAGAGGCGCTTACCATGAGCGACACGATAGTCGTCATGCGCGACGGCGTCATACAGCAAATTGCCACGCCACAAAAGATATACGACGAGCCTGCCAACGCGTTCGTCGCCGACTTTATAGGCGAGTCCAACATTTTTTCGGGATGTATGCGTGAAGACTACCGCGTCGAGCTGTTCGACAGAGTTTTCGAGTGTGTGGACAAGGGCTTCAAAAAGGACGAACCCATAGACTTGATTATTCGTCCCGAGGACATATTCATTTTGCCGCCCGATAACCCGGCTTCCATGATGGAGGCGGTTGTAGATTCTTGCGTGTTCAAGGGCGATCACTATCAAATCATAGCGCTTGTAGACGGCGAAAACGAGATTTTGATACACGACAACACCGAGGTCTCCAAGGGAGATACCATAGGCGTGTTTATCAAGCCGTTCGACTTCCATATCATGCACAAAGCCCGTATCATCAACGAAATCGAAACCGAGATGTGGGAAGAAGGCGTGGTGGAGATCTGCGGTGGCAAATTCAAGTGCAATTCCGATCTCCCGGGAGGCACTCCCGTCAGAGTCAAAATCGATTTTGACGACGTTCGGGTCACCGACGACGAGGACGACGGCGTCATCGGCGGCGAAGTGGTGAGCAGTATTTACAAGGGCAGCTATTATCAATGCATCATTCGCGCGGATAACTACTTCAACTTCTTTGTGGACACAGAGGACGATTGGCTCAAAGGCGATAGGGTAGGACTCAACGTTGAGCCGGATAAGATTATCATAGAAGAGATCAAGAGGACCGTAGAAGAATGAAAATAAAAGAACTCGGACAAAAACTTGTCAAAAAGGTTAAGAATTTTCGCTTGACGAGGAGCGTATTTTCGTATCCTTACATATTGTTTTTGCTCTTATTCGTCGTAATTCCGCTTGTAATCGTGCTTGTCAACGCCTTTATCGCGGACGGCAAATTCAGCTTTGAAAACTTCAAAGCGCTCGCTACCGACGGCGCCAGCCTCAAAGTGCTCGGCGTTTCCTTGGCGGTAGGGCTCATTACTACCGCGCTGTGCCTGTTACTCGGCTATCCGGTTGCCTACATTTTGAGTAAGTGGTCGTCGGGCAGTATAATCGTGCTGTTGTTCATGTTCCCGATGTGGGTCAACTTCCTCATCCGCACCTACGCATTGCAAACGATATTCGAGAATTTGGAAATATCTCTCGGCATGGGCACGGTAATATTCGGCATGGTGTATAACTTTATTCCGTTCATGATTTTACCGCTGCATACCACTATAAGCAATATAGATAAGTGTTACGCGGAGGCTGCGCAGGACCTTGGCGCGAATCCCGTAACGACGTTTGTCAAAACCACCCTTCCGCTATCTCTGCCCGGGATAATGAGCGGTATAACCATGGTGTTTATCCCCACAATATCCGCATTTGCCATATCGCAAATGCTCTCCAACAACAGCATAGTATTGTTCGGCGACAGCATCAATATGAAGTTTGAAAATCAACTCTACGGCGTGGGCAGCGTCATGAGCTTGATAATGCTTGCGCTGGTGCTTGTTTCCAACTTCTTAATGGGCAAAATCAACAAAGGGGAGGCGGCTAAGAACTTATGGTAAAAAAACTTGCGGAAAAAGCTTACATAATCGTAATGCTCGGGCTGATCTACGCCCCGATACTCATGATAATTATCTATTCGTTCTCCAATACGAATAACTTCACTTTCCCGGATGGCTTTACGCTCGAAGCGTACAAGACGCTTTTTACGGACGCTCCGCACAAACTGTGGACAAGCCTTCGCAATACTATAGTGATTGCCGTTATCGCGTCGGTTGCGTCTACCTTGCTCGGATCGATATCCGCCGTAGGCATATACTACTTGCGCCCGACTCCTCGCAAGATCGTCGAGAACGTCAACCAACTCCCCATAATCAACTCCGAGATAGTCGTTGCCGTTTCGCTCATGATGTTTTTCGGCACGTTTGGGTTCCCGCAAGGCTATATTAGGTTGATATTCGGGCACATTTCATTCTGCACGCCTTACGTCATACTGTCCGTAATGCCGCGCCTCATGCAAATGGATCCCAACGTATACGAGGCGGCGCTCGACCTCGGAGCCAACCCCGTCAAAGCCCTCTTCAAGGTAATATTACCCATTATATTGCCGGGCATCCTTTCCGGATTCGTGATGGCGTTTACCATATCCTTGGACGACTTTATCATCACTCAGCTGAATAAGGGAGCGTCTACCGGGATAGATACTCTTTCAACTTACCTCTACTCTTCCCTTAGGAATGCCAGCGGACTCAAACCGTTCTGGTTGCCGGTGTTCAGCATAATCATATTCGTGGTAGTGCTCGTACTTCTTTTGACCAACCTGCGTTCCTACAAAAAATCGCCCAAAGCGGAGGGGGATAAAAAATGAAAAAGCGTTTATTCGGCATTATCGCGCTGATATCGATGGTTCTCGTAGGCGCAATCGCTCTTACCGGGTGTAACGGCTCCGATGACGGAGTGGAGGAATACCAAAAGCTCATAGTATACAACTGGGGCGACTACATCGGAGAGGATATAGAGGACGACTTCGAAGAGTATTACAAGGAGTACTATTACAACAAGTACGGCAAAAAAATAGAGCTCGATTTGGTTTATTCCACCTTTGAAACCAACGAAATAATGCTTACCACAATCGAGCGCGGAGAGGAAAAAATAGATTTGATTTGTCCTTCTGAATACGCCATTCAGAGACTGATGCAGGGCGGCTATCTCCAAAAACTCGACGCTACGCAAATACCCAACAGAAAGAACGTCAACCAAGAAATTTACGACAAAGTAGACGAGGTGTTTACCGGCATAACCGTGCCCGGAGAAACGCTTAAGCAAAATATGAGCGATTACTTTGTACCGTACATGTGGGGCACGTTAGGGATACTGTACAACAAGAATAAGGTAACCGAAGCGGACATTGCAACCGGCTACGGCATATTGTGGAACGCGGCAAACAACCCTAACCTCAACGGCAAAATCCTCATGAAGGACAGCATACGCGACAGCTACGTTGCGGCGGTTTTGCGTTTGAAGGAACTCGGCAGACTCCCCTCGGGGTACGAGGATATTCCGTCGGATAAGCTCATCAACACGGTAGGCGACACTCTTTTGAAAGCGGCGGAAGAAATATTCAACGAGCAATCCTCCGTCATCAAGGGCTATGAAGTAGACTTCGGCAAAGCGCAAATGACATCCGACAGGGCGTACGTCGACCTTGCATGGTCAGGGGACGCGCTCTGGGCTATGGAAGATGCGGACTACCTCGATTACTATGTGCCGGAAGTAGGCGGCAACGTATGGTTCGACGGTTGGTGTATGTTAAAGGGCATAGACGATAAGCACAAAGAGGCGGCTCTTGTCTTCATCGATTACATGTGCCGTCCGGATATTGCCATGCGCAACTCCATGGCGATAGGCTATACCTCGGCTTTGGATAAGGAAGTCGTTATGAGCGATCCGGAAGCGCTTGCCGTACTCGAAGAAAACGAATATGATCCCGAAGAATATTTTGCGGACGAAAACCGTTATCCGACAATCAAAGATTCTCCTCTCGGAGTAATGAAGGATTTCGGATCTCAGAACGCCGCCACGATATCCATGTGGGAGCGCGTCAAGAGTAGCAAAGAGGATACTACTTGGGTAATTTGGGTGGTTGTTGCCGTATCCGTAGTCGTCGTTATCGCCATAGTGATATTCATAGTAGTCTTTAAGTACAATAGGGAGCGTTCTCGCAGATTGATATCGTCGGCGTCAGATAAGCGAGAATAACCGAATCGAGATACGAGTGCGCGGACGGCGTTTCAAAATCATCGCTCCGCGCTCGTTCGAACGCTACGCAATACTATTTTTGTTTATCGGTTGACAGGCATACACAATTGGTGTAAAATTACAATATCTTAAAAATAGGAGGTGCAAGTCATGAAACATCATCGATGCGATGAGGATTCCGTAGGACGAAGTAGGACGTGGCTTGCGCCCGTTCTTCGTTAACGGATATTCCGTTGTTTTATTGACGAAGTTTAATCGTGGAAGAAAGAATTAAAACTCTTTTGGCTAATAAGGAGTATTCCGAAGTAGCCGCTTTTATTGAGGAACTCGACGTAAAGGACGCCGTAGCTCTTTTGTCCGAACTCGAAGACGAAGACCTTATAAGAGTCTGTCGTTTGACCGACTCGGACAAGCTTGCGGAGTGCTTGACCGATATAGATCCCGACAAACAGGAATATATCATCAACGGCTTGCATGAGGACAAACTGCAAGACGTTATGGACTCCGTGTCCGAGGACGACACCATCGACTTGATCGAGAGCTTACCGGCAACCGTCGCAAGCCGTATTGTCGACACGGAAGAAATCAGGAGTTTGCTTGCAGATCGCAAATTCGCGGTGCTCAAAGAAATTCTTACGAACACCAACGAGGTCGATATCGCCGAAATTTTGGACGAACTCGAAATAGACGAGTGTATAATCGTTTTCCGCCTTTTACCTAAGGATATGGCGGCAAATACGTTTGTAGAGCTTTCGCCGGACGTCCAATCCAAGCTTTTGGCTAAGCTTTCGGACAAAGAACTCAAAGGCGTCATGGACGAGTTGTTCGTAGACGACGTCGTCGATATTATCGAGGAAATGCCCTCGAACGTCGTCAGACGTTTGCTTGCTCGCGCCGATGCCGAAACACGCACGTATGTCAACGAGATTTTGAAGTATCCGCACGATAGCGCCGGCAGCATCATGACGGTTGAATTCGTCGTTTTGTTCCCGGAAATGACAATAGAAGAAGCTTTCAAACGTATCAGAGAAACGGCTATCGACAAAGAAACCATTTATACTTGTTACGTTTCGGACGCGACCAAACATCTTTTGGGCGTGGTTACCGTCAAAGACCTCTTGCTTGCCAAACCGGACGCGCTCGTCGGCGATATCATGGAAGAAAACGTAATTTGGGTGCATACTCATGACGACAAAGAGGACGTCGCGACCAAACTTTCCTCCTACGGATTCCTTGCCATCCCTGTCGTGGACGACGAAAAACGCATAGTAGGTATTGTCACGGTAGACGACGCTATGGACGTATTGCAAGCCGAGGCTACGGAAGATATCGAAAAGATCAGCGCAATCAAGCCTTCCGACAAACCGTATCTCAAAACGAGTACGTGGGAGATCTTCAAGAACAGAATCCCGTGGTTATTGGTGTTGATGGTGTCCGCAACGTTTACAGGGCTCATAATCAATACCTATGAGGCGCGTTTGTCGGCGATAAGCCCGGTGCTGTTTGCGTGCGTGCCGATGATGATGGATACGGGTGGCAATGCCGGCAGCCAAGCATCCGTTACCATAATACGTTCGCTTGCGCTTAACGAGCTGGAAACAAAAGACGTCTTCCGAGTACTGTGGAAGGAACTTCGAGCGTCGCTCCTGTTGGGCGCGGTGCTGGCGTTGACGTGCTTTGTTAAACTTCTCCTCATAGACAATTTGCTGTTCCGCTATTCGGGTTACACCGCGGCAAGATGCGCAGTCGTATCGCTTTCGCTCTTCATAACCGTGGTAATATCCAAGATCGTCGGTTGCACTTTGCCTTTGCTTGCCAAAAAATGCAAATTAGACCCGGCAGTCGTCGCTTCACCGTTTATTACAACGATAGTGGACGCGGTATCCCTAATCATATACTGCACGCTGGCTGTTGCAATACTTGCATAATAAATAACCTTAGATTTACCGTTCGGCTCCGGATAACTTCACGGGGCCGAATTTCTTTTGTGTCTGCGGTATTATGCGGAAAAAGAATAGGGGATATTTTCGATAATCCGAAGATAACGCCGCCCGACTTTCGATGTAGATTTAATCACATTCAAAAAAACACTTTACAAAAATCAAATTCACATATATACTATTATGGTAAACGCGTGGGTAATTAACTCAGTTGGTAGAGTGCCTCCGTCACATGGAGGAAGTCAGGGGTTCGAGTCCCTTATTACCCACCAACAAAAACATATCGAAAAAACTTGCCAAAGCAGCCGAAATATCGTATAATAGCGTAGCGTGAACGGCGATTACGGTAGCGTGAACGGCGATTACGGTAGCGGCGCAAGCAAATGGAGAGATGTCCGAGATGGCCTAAGGAGCACGATTGGAAATCGTGTATATCTCAAAAGGGTATCGTGGGTTCGAATCCCACTCTCTCCGCCAAA